>JAOZMA010000156.1 GCA_029934555.1 Acidimicrobiia bacterium
GAGCGCCGTTGGCAGCTTCACCCGGATCGTGAAGAGCCCGAAACCCGCGAATCCCTTGTACCAGCTGAGAAACGCACCGTTCCGCTACCTATAAACCGCGGATCCAGGCTGCGTGGTGGAGAATGTCAGAGAACTCCCACTTGCATCTTCACCCAGATCGTGAACACCGCCAACACCTCGAATCCCTGCACCACCATGACCCCCGGTCAGTGGAGCCGACCACACCCAGTGGATCCAGGCTTCGGCCGGTGGGGCCGTTTCAGTCCGACGGGGTGATCTCGTTTGGGGTGAGGCGGCGGAACTTCCTGCGGCCGAGCGAGCGGTCCAGCACGCCGGCCTCCCAGTGCTCTGGCGGGATCTCGTTCTCGGTGGCATTCTGGATCGCCGTCATCGTCAGGCCGATCGTGTCGCTGAGACTCATGTCGGGGCGGTAGCCAGCTCCGATCTCCTCGACGAGACGGTCCTCGTCACCGCCGATCACGGCGAAGTCCTGCTTATCGCGAAGGGTCCCGTCGTAACGCACGTGGAACAGGTGGTTGTCATCGTCGCCGAGCTCGGCGACCACCACCTCGACCTCGTAGGGCTTGACCTCATGGGTGAAGATCTGCCCGAGCGTCTGCGAGTAGGCGTTGGCAAGGCCCTTCCCCGTCACGTCGGCGCGTGCGTAGGCGTATCCCTTGACATCGGCGTAGCGAATCCCCGCAACACGAAGCATCTCGAACTCGTTGTACCGGCCGACTCCGGCGAACGCAAGGTGATCGTAGATCTCGCCGGTCTTGTGCAGGGATCGGTTCGGGTTCTCACCGATCAGGAGAATCCCTCCGTCGTACTCGACGACCCCGATGGGACGACCCCGCTGGATCCCTTTCCTCGCGAATTCGGCACGATCCTTGATCAGCTGTTCCGGCGGAACGTAGAACGGCATCGTCATGGCCGGCCCTCCATAACGTCAACGGCGACCGGTGCGATCTCATCGTCCGGGATCTCACGATATCCGTCCGCCGTGACGGTCACCACGTTCGGGTAGATCCCCCTCTTCGGATCCGGTCCGCCCGTTGCTGAATCCTCTTCTGATGCTGCCACAAGCGCCTCGACTGCGACCCGGACGGCTTCCGACTCATCCAGCCCATCACGCCAAGCGCTCTTCAAGAACGCCCGCGCCTCCGACCCGCCCGATCCTGTGGTCGCGTAATCCTGCTCGTCGTATCGACCGCCGACGACGTCGAAGCTATAGAGCTTGCCGACGCCTTCCTGCTCGTCGTATCCGCAGAAGAGCGGCACGACGATGAGCCCCTGGAACGCGAGGGGGAGATTGCCTCGAACCAGCCGGGCAAGGAAGTTCGCTTTGCCGTCGAGACTCAGCCTCGTGTCCTCGATCTTCTCGTAGTGCTCGAGCTCCGTCTGGAAGAGTTTCGTGAGCTCCTCCGCCATGCCCGCGGTCCCCGAGATGGCCACGGCCGAACGATCGTCCGCCGGGTAGACCTTCTTGACCCTCCGATGAGCGATGAAGTTCCCGGCAGTAGCCCTCCGGTCTCCGGCCATCACGACGCCATCGGTCCAGCGGATCGCGAGGATCGTGGTGGCTTCGGGGGCTTCGATCGAGCCGGGCGGGATCTCCCACGTCGGAGCGAGTTGATGCTGCCCCAACAACGCAGCGAAGCTCGCCGTCGGGATGACGCCATCGTCGCCTGACTGCAGAGCGAAGCCGTTGGTCATTGGCCGCCCTTCTGCACGTAGTTCTTCACGAACTCGTCGGCGTTCTCTTCCAGCACGGTGTCGATCTCGTCGAGCAGATCATCGATCCTCTCACTGATCTCTTCCGCAGAGCCGGTCGCCGCGACCTCGGTCTGTTCAGACTTGGCGTCCGTTCGATCGGAAGACCGTTGTGCGCGTTCTTGTTCAGCCATCGTTCCCTCCAAGGGCACGGATCATCATTGCCGCAGTCGGTGAGGCATCGAGCATGTTCTCCACGTGCCGTCTCGTGCCTCTCAACGGTTCCATCATAGGAACCCGCTTGAGCGTCTCTTCTCCGATGTCGAATACAAGGGAGTCCCAGTTCGCAGCAACCAGCGCATCCGGATATCTGCGGACGCATGCCCCCCGGAAGAACGCTCTCGTCTCGTCCGGGGGTTCGGTCACGGCCGACTCGACTTCCTCATCATCGAAGAGACGGCGCATCGCTCCGCGATCCACCAGCTTCTGATAGAGGCCTCGCTCCGGGTCAACATCGTGGTACTGCAGATCGAGGAGACGGAGTTTCGGGTCGTTCCACCCGAGCCCGTCGCGGCTCCGGTAGCCCTCGAAGATCCGTAGCTTCGCCGTCCAGTCCAGGCGATCGGCTGTGATCATGGGATCCTTCTCCAGATCGATGAGAATCTTCTCCCACTCGTCGAGCACTCGCATCCAGACCGGTGCGACACCGATGGAGAGGGCGTAGTCCCGGGTCACGCCGAGATACTGCCACTGGATCTCGAGAGCCGTCATCGCTCCCCCGTCCACGGTCTCCATGGCATACTGCAGGGTCGGATCGTGGCTGACCGACCACACCTCTTGCACGGGATCAACGAGCTCGATCGGATCGGCGAACACACCGTCCTCGATAGCATCGAGGACCAACGCCGTCGTTCCGAGTTTCAGGAACGTCTGCATCTCGCTGCGGTTCGCGTCACCGATGATGACATGCAGCCTTCGGTATCGGGTCGGATCAGCGTGGGGTTCGTCGCGCGTGTTGATGATCGGACGCTTGAGCGTGGTCTCGAGCCCGACCTCCTCTTCGAAGAAGTCGGCACGCTGTGTGATCTGGAAGTCCACGGGTGGCCGACCGTTCTCCGAGCCGACCTTCCCCGAACCTGTGAAGATCTGTCGGGTGACGAAGAAAGCCGTGAGACTTCGGACGATCTCGTCGAACGGGATCGAGCGAGCGATCAGGTAGTTCTCGTGGGCTCCGTACGAGTTCCCCTTGCCGTCGGTGTTGTTCTTGTGGACGACCATCCGCTCGTCCGGACCGAGCAGCTGCTGTGCTGCTCGCACGGCCTCCACCATCACTCGTTCGCCGGCCTTGTCGTAGAGGGCAGCCGACCATGGGTCGATGCACTCCGGGCTGGAGTACTCGGGATGCGCGTGATCGACGTAGAGGCGTGCTCCGTTGGTGAGCACGGTGTTCACCAGCCCCGTTTCGAAATCGAAGCCGGGACGCTCGATCACCCCGATCCCCCGAAGATCCCGTCCGGGGCTCTCCTCGTCGAATGACCAGCGGATTCGCGACCGACTCCCCACGTACGCGTTGACGACAGCAGAAGAGGCCTCGACCGGATTGAACCCCGCCTGATTGAGAACGGTGATACCGAACTCGGTCTCGGTGCCGATGACCTTACGCAGCGCCATGCATGCTCAGAGGTACTGGCCGGGTGTGATCGCTTCAACCGTCCGACTCTCGCGCTCCCCCTCGATCAGAGTCCGGACGTACACGATTCGTTCGCCCTTCTTCCCCGAGATCTTCGCCCAATCATCGGGGTTCGTGGTGTTCGGCAGATCTTCCTGCTCGCGGAACTCCTGCGTGACCGACGCCAGGAGATCGGGAGTGCGAAGACCGCTGTCGCCTCCTGCTATCTCGCGTTTGATGGCTTCCTTCTTCGCGCGTCGGACGACGTTCTCGACCATCGCTCCCGATGCGAAGTCCTTGAAGTACAGCACCTCACGATCACCGTTCGCATACGTCACCTCGAGGAACCGGTTCTCATCGTCTTCCCGGTACACCTTGTCGACGACGGCGTCGATCATGTCGGCCAGCATCGCCTCGAGGTCACCATCATGCTGGGCCAGTTCGGCAGCGTCGTACGGCAGATCCCTGGTGAGGTAGATCCCGAAGATCTGAGCCGCCGCTTCACGTCCCGGGCGTTCGATCTTGATCTTCACGTCGAGACGGCCGGGGCGAAGGATCGCCGGGTCGATGAGGTCCTCCCGGTTCGACGCACCGATGACGATGACGTTCTTGAGGGCTTCGACGCCATCAAGTTCGGAGAGAAGTTGTGGAACGATCGTGGACTCCACATCGGACGAGATACCGGTCCCTCTCGTTCTGAACAGTGAGTCCATCTCGTCGAAGAAGACGATCACGGGCACACCCTGGTCCGATTTCTCTTTCGCTCGCTGGAAAATCAGCCTGATCTGGCGCTCGGTCTCTCCCACGTACTTGTTGAGCAACTCCGGACCCTTGACGTTCAGGAAGTAGGAGCGGGTGTCTTCGTTCCCCTCCTTCTTCGCCACGGCCTTCGCCAAACTGTTCGCAACCGCCTTGGCGATCAGGGTCTTGCCGCACCCGGGCGGACCGTACAGAAGAACGCCTTTCGGTGCAGCGAGGTCGTACTCGTCGAACCGATCCTTGTGGACGTATGGAAGCTCGACGGCATCCCGGATCACCTCGATCTGATCGCCGAGTCCGCCGATCTGCAGGTACGTGATGTCAGGAACCTCTTCAAGGATGAGTTCTCCGACCTCAGGTCGGATGAGTCTCTCGAGAACCAATCCCGTGCCCGGATCCAAACGAACGTGATCACCGACCCGCAGCGGCTCCTCTTCAACGGCCTCGGATCTGCCCACCACCCGCTCTTCGTCACCTCTACTGAGGATGATGACCCGATCGTTCGAGATGATCTCCTTGATCGTCACGACTTCACCGGCAGGGTCGTAGCTGCGCATGTCGACGACGTTGAACGCCTCGTTGAGGATCACCTCTTGCCCGATCCCGAGCGCTTTGAACTCGACGGTCGGCTCCACGTTGACACGGAGCTTGCGACCGTTCGTGTTCACGTCGACCGTTCCGTCCTCGTTGCGTCGCAGGATCGTTCCGAATGGATTCGGCGGCGCAGTGAGCTTCTCAACCTCTTCGCGAAGGAGAGCGAGCTGTTCGCGTGTCTCCTCGAGGGCCGCCGCGAGCTTCTCGTTCTGGCCTGCGGCCTGGGCGATCTTGCCCCGCGACTCGAGGACACGCTCCTCGAGAAGACGGGCGCGCCGGGGCGCGTCCTGAAGCCGGCGCCTCAGCACCGTGATCTCCTCTTCAAGGAGCAGAACCTTCCGGTTGAGTTGCTCGTCTTCGTACTGGCTCACAATCGAAACCTCTTCGCCTCGTCGTCGAGTCGCATCCGACTCACGATCCGAGTGTAGGGCTCGGGCCCGTTTGCGGGAAGCCGTTGAATCCTGCCGAAAGACCCTGTCGTGTACGCGAAATGAACTCGTTGTTCCGCCAGCCGGTGACTATCTTTCTCCCGTCACACTTCGAAAGGACACAAGCCATGAAGGTCTGGATCGATCAGGATCTCTGCACCGGCGACGGGATCTGTGAAGAGATTGCACCCGACGTCTTCGTACTTCTCGACGACGGACTCGCGTATGTGCGCGAGGGCGAGAAGATCTTCGCCGCATCCGAGGGCAACACGCAAGGCGCCGAAGGTCTGGCGAACTTCCCCGATGATCAGATGGACGCAGTCGTCGAATCAGCCGAAGAGTGCCCGGGCGAGTGCATCTTCATTGAGCCGTAGAGAGTATTCAGTAGTCCGTATTCCGTAGTCCGTATCGAAGGGGCCGTATCCACGAGGGTGCGGCCTCTTCGCGTGATACGAAGATCCAATACTCAGTAGTCCGTGCCGCTTACGGACCCCACTACCGACTACGGATTACGGAGTACCGACTACGGATTACGGACTACGGACTACGGACTACGG
>JAOZMA010000005.1 GCA_029934555.1 Acidimicrobiia bacterium
TCCTCAACCGAGACGGCCCCCGTCTCAGCGAGCATCGCGGCCTTGACTGCCGGTGCGGAGTTCGGGATGTAGGGGTGGACAAACTCGTCGGTCATTCTTGGTCCCTTCACTCAGGCAACACGTGGTTGCCACTGTGACCCTCTTGATGCGGCAGCACTGCTGCGTCGGTCCCACACGTTACCAACGGAGCACACCCCGGGATCGCCCGGCGACCCTGTCCGTCACCGATTCGAGGGATCGCGAGCAGAACGAACTGAGTGAGTGCTTACTCAGTTATACTCGGCGGATGAACGCCAGACAGGGCAGAGCCAAGCCACTGCCACCCGACGACCGCCGACAAGCGATCCTCGAGGCCGTGACCCCTCTTCTCCTCAAGAAGGGTTCGATGCTCACGTCGCGGGAGATGGCCGAGGTTGCCGATGTCTCCGAAGGCACGATCTTCAGCGTCTTCCCCGACAAATCGTCGGTGATCATCGAGGCCGTCAAGACCACGATGGATCCCGCTCCGGTTCGAGCGGCGTTGGCAGAGATCTCTGCCACCTCCCCTCTCGAAGATCAACTCGATTCGGTCGCTGTCATCCTTCTCAAGCGAAGCGAACGGGTCGGCACCCTCATCGGCGTCCTCCGCTCGATGCAGCCGAGCGGTGCAGAGAAACCGGCAGGGGCACATCGGTTCGTCATGGAATCGAACGCAGCGATCCTCGCAGCGCTCACCGATCTCTTCAGCCAACACAGAGACGAGCTCCGGGTTGATCCGGGGCGAGCCGCCGTGGCCTTCATGGGCTTCGTCTTCGCCAACGCCCATCCCCTGATGGCCGCCAACGCCAAACCGGACGCCGCCGAGATCGTCGACATGCTGCTGCGTGGCATCGCGTCGCCGGACGTGGAAGCAGCCACCTGATGCTGATCGAGATTCTCCGCGAGTACCTCAAGCCCTACAAGCGAGAGATCGTGATCATCGTCGGGCTCCAACTCATCGGCACGCTCGCCGCCCTCACGCTTCCGAGCCTCAACGCGGACATCATCGACAACGGTGTTCTCCGCGGCGACACCGGCTACATCCTTCGCATGGGTGGATGGATGCTTGCGGTATCCCTCGTCCAGGTCGTCGTCACGATCACGGCCGTCTACTTCGGCGCCCGTACGGCCATGGCATTCGGGCGCGACGTTCGCTCGGCGTTCTTCCGACGCGTGATGGAATTCTCCGGTCGGGAGATGGCACGCTTCGGTGCACCGTCACTCCTCACCCGCAACACCAACGACGTCCAGCAGGTCCAGATGCTGGTCCTCATGACGTTCACGATGCTCGTGACCGCTCCGATCATGATGGTCGGCGGTGTGTTCATGGCGCTTCGCGAGGACGTTGGTCTCTCCTGGCTGATCCTGGCCCTGGTTCCGATCCTCAGCTTGATCATCTGGTTCATCCTGTCGCACATGGTCCCCGGCTTCCGCGTCATGCAGAAGCGACTCGACAAGGTCAACCAGGTCCTCCGGGAGCAGATCACCGGCATCAGGGTGATTCGCGCCTTCGTCCGTGAGCCGTTCGAGACCGCTCGTTTCGCTGAGGCCAACACGGACCTGACAGACGTGTCGATCAGCGTCGGCCGATGGATGGCCGCGATCTTCCCATCGGTGATGCTGGTGATGAACCTCTCAAGTGTCGCCGTGCTCTGGTTCGGCTCGGTCCGCGTCGACTCCGGCGCGATGCAGATCGGATCCCTCACCGCCTTCCTGACCTACATCATCCAGATCCTCATGTCCGTGATGATGGCCACGTTCATGTTTATGCTCCTCCCCCGGGCGTCCGTTTCCGCCGATCGCATCGGCGAGGTTCTCGATACCAAGTCCTCGGTGGCACCACCGGAGGACGGGGTTACCGACCTTCCCCAGCACAGCACCGTCGTGTTCGAAGATGCCGGGTTCCGGTACCCCGGCGCCGAGCATGCGGTGCTCTGCGGTATCTCATTCACCGCGCGACAGGGCCAGACGACGGCGGTGATCGGATCGACCGGAACCGGAAAGACGACCCTCGTCAACCTCATCCCCCGCCTCTTCGACACCACGGAGGGCCGCGTCCTCGTCGACGGCGTCGACGTGCGCGAGATCGACCCGGACACGCTGTGGGACAAGATCGGCCTCGTTCCACAGAAGGTCTACCTCTTCTCGGGGACCGTCGCGTCCAACCTCCGATACGGCAAGCCCGACGCCACCGAGGCAGAGATGTGGGAGGCACTCGAGATCGCTCAGGCTCGAGAGTTCGTCGAAGCGATGCCAGATGGTCTTGACTCTGCCATCTCCCAGGGTGGCACGAACGTCTCCGGCGGCCAGCGCCAGCGGCTCGCCATCGCACGAGCCCTCATCCGCCGCCCGGAGCTGTACCTGTTCGACGACTCGTTCTCCGCCCTCGACGTCACCACCGATGCCAACCTTCGTCATGCTCTCAAGGGTGTGACGGAAGACGCCACCGTCATCATCGTGGCTCAGCGGGTCGCGACCATCATGGATGCAGATCAGATCGTGGTGCTGGAGGACGGTGGCATCGTCGGCTTCGGGACCCATGACGAACTACTCGGGACCTGTGTCCCATATGCCGAGATCGTTGACTCCCAACTCGCAGCGGAGGTGTCATGAGCACTCCGCCAACGATGAAGAAGACGGAACGGGTCGAGATCGAGGGCGGGGGGCACGGCCGGGGACCATTCGGCAGCAGCATGGTCGGTCAGAAGGCCATCAGTTTCGGGCCGTCCATGCGCCGACTCGTCAGGCGGCTCCGGCCCGAGCGCCTGAAAGTCGCCGCCGTGGTCGTCGCCGCCGTCATCAGCGTGGCGCTTGCATCGATCGGTCCCAGAGTGCTCGGGCGGGCCACCGACGTCATCTTCTCAGGCGTGGTCGGGAAGAGACTCCCTGCCGGACTGTCTCAGGCTCAAGCGATCGAGGCGGTCCGGGCGAGAGGTGAGGATCAGATCGCCGACATGCTGGGTGGTGTCGATTTCGTAGCGGGCCAGGGCATCGATTTCACCGCTCTGCGGAACATCCTCCTTTTCGCTCTCGCCCTCTATGTGGCCTCCTCCTTGTTCCAGTTCCTCCAGGGCTACCTCCTCAACGACGTGGTACAGAACACCATGCTCCGTCTACGAGCCGAGGTCGAAGACAAGATCAACCATCTGCCGCTGCGCTACTTCGACGGGCTGCCGCGAGGCGAGCTCCTGAGTCGGGTCACGAACGACATCGACAACGTCTCCCAGAGCCTCCAGCAGACGATGAGCCAGCTCCTCAACTCGCTTCTCACGATCGTGTTCGTGTTCGCGATGATGATCTCCATCTCGTGGAGCCTCGCTCTGATCGCCCTCGTGACGATCCCGCTCACGATGCTGCTCGCCGGTCTCGTCATGCGGCGATCACAGACGAAGTTCGTCGCTCAGTGGCGGCGGACCGGCAACCTCAACGCCCAGGTCGAAGAGGCGTTCACCGGACACGCCCTCGTCAAGGTGTTCGGCCGCCAACGCGAGGTGCAGGACTCGTTCGAGGTCGAGAACGAGGAGCTGTACGACGCTAGCTTCGGAGCGCAGTTCCTGTCGGGCCTGATCATGCCGATCGCGATGTTCATCGGGAACCTGAACTACGTGATCATCGCCGTGATCGGAGGTCTGCGGGTGGCGAGCGGAACCCTGAGTCTCGGTGACGTGCAGGCGTTCATCCAGTACTCCCGGCAGTTCACCCGACCCATCACACAGGTCGCATCGATGGCCAACCTCCTGCAGTCGGGCGTTGCATCGATCGAGCGGGTGTTCGAACTCCTCGACGCTGAAGACGAACCGGCGGACGACGGCCTCGCCGAGACACCGACCGTCACCCACGGACGGGTGGCGTTCGAAGACGTCTCGTTCCGCTACCTCGAGGATCAACCGCTGATCGAGCACGTGACCTTCCACGTCGACCCCGGTCAGACCGTCGCCATCGTCGGACCGACCGGAGCGGGCAAGACGACACTCGTCAACCTCATCATGCGGTTCTACGACCTCGATTCCGGCCACATCACCCTCGACGGCATCGACATCGCCACGATGCGGCGCGACGACCTCCGCCATCAGACCGGCATGGTCCTCCAGGACACGTGGCTGTTCGAAGGGACGATCTGGGACAACATCGCGTACGGTCGCCTCGATGCCACCGACGACGAGATCATGGCGGCAGCACGGGCGACGTATGTCGACCGGTTCGTCGGTGCTCTGCCCGACGGCTACGACACGATCGTCGACGATGACGGCGGAAGGATCAGTGCAGGCGAGAAGCAGCTCATCACGATCGCACGGGCGTTCCTCGCCGACCCGGCTCTTCTGATCCTCGACGAGGCGACCAGTTCGGTCGATACTCGAACCGAGGTGCTCGTTCAGCATGCCATGTCGGCGCTGCGAGCCGACCGGACGAGCTTCGTCATCGCACACCGGCTCTCCACCATTCGCGACGCCGACCTGATCCTTGTCATGGAAGACGGACGCATCGTCGAACAGGGCAGCCACAGCGAACTCCTCGAGCTCGCCGGTGCATACGCCCGGCTCTACGAGTCCCAGTTCACCGGCCCCGAGATCGAGATCGACACCCCATCCGAGGGCCCCGATGACATCTCTCCTTGATATGAAACGTATACCGTTCGAACCAACGCAAGACGCCTGACAGCCCTCCGACCAGAGATTGCTCTTGCCACCGTCATTCAAGCGGGCTACGGTCCTCCCTCAATGAACCGGCTCTTCGTCCACGCGCATCATCATCACCACCCATCCCGGGTCGGTCGATAGTGGGCGCCTAGCAAGAGACAAGAGCACACCCCCTACGCCGACCCAAGTGGTCGGCGTTTCTCATGTATGGGCAACCCGACCGTGATCTCGGTGGGAAAGAACCCATATGCAGCCCTCCCCCAATCCCTCGACGCTCCACCTCGCGATCCCGAAAGGACGCATTCAGGCCGGAGTCATCGACCTCCTCGGCGCGGCCGGACTCGAACTCCGTTCCGGTGCCAGGGGATACCGCCCTGTGCCGTCGATACCCGGCTATGAGGTGAAGCTTCTCAAGCCACAAACCATCGTCGAGATGCTTGGAGCAGGGTCTCGCGACATCGGCTTCACCGGCGCCGATTGGGTAGCAGAGACCGACGCCGACCTCATCGAACTCTTCGACACCGGGCTCGACCCTGTGCAGATGGTGGTCGCAGCCCCCGAACAGATGCTGGAGAGCGGCAGGCTTCCCGACCGACCGCTTGTGGTCGCAAGCGAATACCCGCGTCTGACGAAACGGTGGATAGAGCAGCGGGGTCTCGACGCAACATTCGTCCGCTCCTACGGAGCAACAGAGGTCTTCCCTCCCGAAGATGCCGATGTCATCGTGGATATCACCGCGACCGGTGAGACGTTGGTCGCCAATGGACTCGTCATCGTCGAGGAGATCCTCCGTTCATCGACGCGTCTCTACGCGAGCACACACGCCATGGACTCCCCCGACAAGAAGACCGGCATCGAAGCCCTGGTTCTGGGTGTGCGATCGGTCATCGAAGCCCGGACCCGTGCGATGGTCGAACTGAACGTGACCGAGGATGAACTCGAACCGGTCATCGAGATCCTGCCGTGCATGAGAGAGCCGACGATCGCTTACCTCCACGGCGGAGCGGCGCTCTCCGTCAAGGCTGCCGTCCCGAGGCGCGAACTGGCGCTCCTGATCCCGGCGCTCAAGGAGCGCGGGGCGACCGACATCGTGGTCACGCAATTGGAACAGATCGTCCCATGAGCGCACCAACGTACACCGGGCCCCTCCTTGCTCATGACGTCGACCTCGACCTGTCCAGGAACGAGGGAATGCGGGCGTCGACAGATTTGGTCGGCTCCGTCGCCGATGCGAATCAACTGCTACGCCGCTATCCGGATACGACCGTGCTCCGCTGCCGGTTGGCGGAGATACACGGCGTGGCAGAGGACCAGGTGCTGGTGACCGCCGGCGGTGACGACGCGCTCTTCCGTTGCATCCTCGCTCGCCTCGGCCCGGAGAAGAGCGCCGTGGCAACAACGCCCACCTTTGAGATGATCCCGGTCTATACGGGGCAGATCGGTTCCCGCCTCATCGAGATCGAATGGTGGGAGGATCCGTTCCCGACGAACGCCTTTGTCGACGCTGCACGGAACGCGGATGTCGCGTTCGTGGTGTCACCGAACAACCCGACCGGGGCAACGATCACCGGTGATCAACTGCGAACGGTTGCAGAGGCAGCCGAACTCGTCGTACTGGATGCGGCCTACGCAGAGTTCGCGGATGAGGATCTCACCGCTGTCGCCCTCGAGTTCGACAATGCGGTGATCGTCCGAACGCTCTCGAAGGCGTACGGTCTCGCCGGGCTCCGGATCGGCTACCTCCTCGGCCCATCCCACGTGATCGCGGAGATGGCTTCGTACGGCAGTCCGTACTCGGTGTCATCGTTGTCGGCGGCCGTCGCACTGGAGCGTCTCGAGCGGCTCGACGATCTGGAACCCTTCGTCCAGGAGATCCGCTCCGAACGAGGCAGGCTCGCAGGCCTCCTGGAAGGCTTCGGGGTCCCCTCGCTGCCTTCGCAGGGGAACTTCGTCCTCGCCGGCTTCGACAACGCCGGGTTCGTGGCCGACGCCTGCGGTGCACTCAGCATCGGTGTTCGACGGTTCGCCGGTCGCGACGCTCTCGATCAGTGGCTCAGGATCACCCTGCCGGGAGACCCCGAGCTGTTCGCCCGCCTCGGACGAGCGTTGGAGACGGTCCTGAGCCCCGGGGCGCTCCTCTTCGATCTTGACGGGGTGCTCGTCGACGTCAGCGGGTCGTATCGACGAACGATCATCGAAACCGCCGTTTCGTTCGGGGCGAACGTGAGCGAAAGCGATATCGAGGAGGCCAAGGCTGCGGGTGGATCGAACGACGACTGGGAACTCACCCACCGCCTCATCACCGACCGCGGTGTACCAATCGACTACGACATGGTCGTCGAGCGCTTCGAAGAGATCTACCAGGGCAAGCGGGGACGGCCCGGGCTCAAGCTCACCGAGCGACCCCTCGTCGACTCGTCGACGTGGCGTCGATGGGCCGACCTCCTCCCCCTCGGCGTGGTGACCGGCCGGCCCCGAGCGGACGCAGAAGAGGCGCTCGATCGATTCGGGCTTCTTGAGGGCACCTCGGTTCTCGTGACGAGAGAGGATGCGCCGCTCAAGCCGGATCCCGGACCGGTCATCCTCGCTATGGAGCGACTAGGCATCGAAAGCGCCTGGTTCGTCGGTGACACACCCGACGACGTCGAAGCCGCCCGATCTGCGGGAGCTCTGCCGATCGGCGTGATCGCCCCCGGCGCCGATCCGGAACGGACCCTTCGAACATTGTCACGAACTGCACGAGTCCTTGCCCACACCGTCGACCTGGAGGAGCTGCTCACATGACCAGGACCGCAACACTCGATCGGAGAACCAATGAAACGGCCATCAGTGGCCGGATCGACCTGGATGGCACCGGCGTATCCGATGTCAACACCGGACTCGGCTTCCTCGACCACATGATCGCCACTCTCACCAAGCACTCCGGGTTCGACCTCGAACTGCACGCGGTCGGTGACACCGCCGTTGACGACCACCACACGGTGGAGGACTGCGCCATCGTCCTGGGACGAGGCATCGCCGAAGCGCTCGACGATCGGACCGGGATCCGACGATTTGGATACGCCTATGCCGCCCTCGACGAGTCGCTGGTGAGGAGCGTCGTTGATCTCTCCGGTCGACCGTGGCCCGAGATCCACATCGACCTTACGAGAGAGCAGATCGGAGCCGTCGCCGCGGAGAACATTGTCCACTTCTTCCGGACCCTCGCCCTCGAGGGGCGGATGGCGCTGCACGTGGACCTGATCCGGGGAGACAACGACCACCACCGGGCGGAAGCGGCGTTCAAGGCGACCGCCCTCGCGTTGAGATCGGCTGTTGAGATCACCGGTGGCGAGACACCAAGCACCAAGGGGACACTCACATGAGCAGAAGCCCGGTCATCGTTCCGACGGGTACGGCCAACACCGCTTCGGTGAACGCTGCGTTCCGGCGTCTCGGAGCGGAGCCGAAGCCTGCCGAGGGCCCTTGCGAGATTCGGGATGCCGACTTCCTGGTGCTGCCCGGGGTGGGTGCGTTCGGTGCTGCGATAGATCACATCGATCGGCGCGGGCTTCGCGAGGCACTGGTCGACCGGGTCGAGGAAGGAAGGCCGACACTGGCTATCTGTCTCGGGATGCAGCTCCTGGCAGAGAGGAGCGACGAGAGTCCGGCCGCAACCGGTCTCGGCGTTGTGTCGGAGAGAGCCACCCGGTTCCCCCAGGATCTCACGGTGCCGCAACTCGGATGGAACCGGGTCGTGCCGGATCCCCGGAGCCGCTTCCTCGAACCCGGTTGGGCGTACTTCGCCAACTCCTACAAGCTGGCATCCATACCCGACGGCTGGGTCGGTGCGACAACCGACTACGGCGGCGACTTCGTCTCGTCGATCGAGCGTGGTGACGTGCTCGCCTGCCAGTTCCACCCTGAGCTGTCCGGACCGTGGGGGGCAGACCTGCTGGATCGCTGGATCAACGGTGAGGGAGGTCGTTCCTGATGGCGGCCCCACGGCTCATCCCGTGCCTCGATGTGGAGAATGGGCGCGTCGTCAAGGGCATCCGTTTCCAGAACCTGCGCGATGCCGGTGATCCGGTGACGCAGGCCTCCATGTATCAGGACCAGGGAGCAGACGAGATCGTCATCCTTGACGTGTCTGCCACCCTCGAAGGCAGAGGTCACGCGGTGGAGACTACGTCGAGCGTGCGGCAGGTCCTCTCGATCCCGCTGACGGTCGGAGGAGGCGTTCGGAAGGTCGAGGATGCGCTCGCCCTGCTCGAAGCAGGCGCCGATAAGGTCGCCGTCAACACGGCTGCGGTCGAACGACCCGGACTTATCAGCCAGCTGGCCAAGCGCTTCGGCTCGCAGTGCACGGTGTTGGCCGTCGATGCGGCGAGACAGGACAACGATGGCTGGGAGGTCGTCGTCAGGGGTGGGCGGACCCGCACAGGCCAAGATGTCGTGCGATGGATCCAGTCTGCCGCCACTCGCGGAGCGGGCGAGATCCTGCTCACGAGCTGGGACCGGGACGGGACGCGGTCCGGCTACGACGTCGAGCTCATCGAGGCCGTTGCGGCGGCCGTGGATATCCCGGTCATCGCCTCCGGCGGTGCCGACAACGCAGACCATCTCGAAAGGGCTCTCGAATCCGGGGCAACGGCAGTGCTCATCGCTTCGATCCTGCACGACGGTGTGACCACCGTCGATTCGCTGAAGAAGGAACTCCTGCTGAACGGAATAGAGGTACGGCCATGATCATCCCATCCATCGACCTCGTTCGGGGCCGCACCGTCCAACTCGTCGGAGGCGAGGCCGAAGCGATCGACGCCGGTGACCCGGTCCCCATTCTGGAGCGTTTCAGCATCGCCGGCGAGGTCGCCGTGATCGACATCGACGCGGCCCGTGGTGAAGACTCCAACGAGACCGTCATCAAAGACCTCTGTCGGAGGGCGCAGATACGCGTGGGCGGCGGCATCCGCGACGTGGAGACTGCGCTCGCGTGGCTCGATGCGGGCGCCGCGAAGGTCATCATCGGTACGGCGGCAGCACCGGAGCTGCTCTCCCAGCTGCCCGCTGATCGCGTGATCGTTGCTCTCGATTCCCGTGAGGGGAGGGTGGTGACACACGGCTGGCGCACGAGCACTCCCGATTCGGTGTTGGCCCGGGTCGCCGAGTTGAAAGGCCTGGTCGGGGGGTTCCTCGTGACGTTCGTGGAGCTCGAGGGCCGCATGCGCGGAACCGACCTCGACCGTGCACGCGATGTGATCGTTGCCGCAGGACAGGCCCGCGTCACGATCGCCGGGGGAATCGCGACCGCAGAGGAGGTCGCGACGATCGACCGCCTCGGAGGCGACGCCCAGGTGGGGATGGCCCTCTACTCGGGTGAGCTCGGCCTCGCCGAAGCGATCGCCGCTCCCCTCGTCTCCGACCGGGACGACGGGCTGTGGCCGACGGTCGTTGTGGACGAACTGGGCGCTGCGCTTGGCCTCACCTGGTCGAGCGTCGCGAGCCTGGACCGGGCCGTCGAGCGACGGCAGGGCATCTACCAGAGCCGCAGGCGGGGTCTGTGGGAGAAGGGGGCAACCTCCGGGGCAACGCAGGATCTGTTGGGGGTTGCCGTCGACTGTGATCGTGACGCGCTGCGCTTCACAGTCCGTCAGCATGGCGACGGTTTCTGCCACCTGGGTACCCGGTCCTGCTGGGGAGAGGATGCCGGCATCGGCCGCCTCTCCCGGAGGCTTGCAAGGCTGGCCGACGAACCCGAGTCGGAATCGAACACCGTCCGGCTGCTGAACGACGCCGTGCTCCTCTCCGCCAAGCTTCGGGAAGAAGCCGATGAACTGGCCGCGGCGTCCTCTCGCCGGGATGTGACGGAGGAAATCGCCGACGTGATCTACTTCACGCTCGTCAAGGCCGTCGCTGCCGGTGTCGATCTCGCAGACGTCGAGCGAGAGCTCGACCGGCGTGCCCTCAGAGTGAAGCGGCGGCCCATGGAGAGCAAACAGGGGTACAGCGGATGAGCCGACTCAAGCGTGTCGACGCGGATCAGATGATCGAAGAAAGCCGCTTCGTGGTCGATGCCACGACGCTCGCGGGAGCGGCAGCGATCGTCGAGGACGTCCGGCTCCGGGGCGAAGCTGCCGTACGCGAACACAGTCAGCGGTTCGGAGATCTGTCGCCCGATGATCCGATCATCCTGGAACGCCGACACCTCGACGCTGCTCTTGCAGAGGTGGGACCGTCGATCCGGGGCCTGCTCGAACGTGTTGCAGGAAGGATCGAGACGTTCTCCCGGGAACAGCGCTCCTGTCTGGTCGATCTGGACACTCCGGTGCTCGGTGGTAGGGCCGGGCATCGGTGGCTCCCGGTGACCACTGCGGGCGCGTACGCACCGGGGGGCCGGTACCCATTGCCATCATCGGTGCTGATGACGGTGATCCCGGCACGCGTCGCCGGTGTCGATCAGGTGTGGGTCGCGTCGCCCCGCCCAACGTCCGTGACACTCGCCGCCGCGGCGATTGCAGGCGCGGACGGCCTCCTAGCCATCGGCGGAGCCCAGGCGATCGCGGCACTCGCGTTCGGCGTATTCGGCCCGCCCAGCGATGTCGTTGTGGGACCGGGGAACCGCTGGGTCACGGCTGCCAAGAAGCACCTCTACGGCGAGATCGGCATCGACGGCCTCGCCGGTCCGAGCGAGATCGCTGTCGTTGCCGACGCGACGGCCGATCCGCGCCTGGTCGCTGCGGACCTCCTGGCACAGGCCGAGCACGACCCCGAGGCTCTGCCGATACTGGTCACCGACGTTCCGAGCTTGATACCGGAGGTGGAACGGATCCTCTCCACCGAACTCGACACGCTGCCAACGGCCGCGATCGCCGGACCGGCACTCGACGGCGGGTACGCAGTCGCGGTGAGCGACATGGATGAGGCCGTCGGGTTGTGCGACCGTATCGCCCCGGAGCACCTCGCACTTCACGTGGAAGATCCAGACGCGATCGCCGGGCTCTTCACGTCCTATGGATCGTTGTTCGTCGGTGAAGGCAGCGCAGAAGTGTTCGCCGACTACGGCGCAGGGCCGAACCATGTGCTCCCCACGGACGGAGGCGCACGGTTCCAGTCCGGGCTCTCCGTGATGACGTTCCTCAAGGCACCGACCTGGCTGATGCTCGACGACCCCGCGGCAACTGCGGAGGACGCGGCCCGACTCGCCCGATTAGAGGGTCTCGAGGCCCACGCAAGAGCAGCTGAGCTTCGGATGTAGACCTTCGAGGTACCACTCCACACCGATCGGGATCGATTCGGCTGTTCTCTCGATGCGCCGGGGTGCCACGTCGGCGCTCACTCATATAGTGGCCGACGTGAAAGCGAATTGCGGAAGTAGCGGCACATCTCCTGAGGCTCCTCCGGGTTGCCCTTCGGGCATCTTGCGCATCATCTGTCCCGTCGAGTACGGCTCGTGAGCCGCGGAGCGGTCGGCGTTGCCCTGGCGACGGTCGGCGCGGTCATCTTCGGTGTCGCTGCCACTCTCGTGGGGTACGTCATCGACGATATCGACGCCTTCCAACTCGCGTCACTCCGGATAGCGGTCGCCGGCCTCGTGCTCCTGCCGTGGGCGATCGTTCACCGGGCTGCGATCTGGCGGGCGCCGGTCCTGGTCGGCCTGGTCGGGGTCCTGCAGATCGTGCTCAACGGGTCCCTCTACGTTGCGATCGATCGGATCGGGGTCGGGCCCGCCGTCGGCCTCGAGTTCCTCGCTCCTGTCTTTGTGGTGACGTGGGATCGGATAGCCGGTCATGCACATCCACGGCCGATCACCTGGGCTGCGGTCGCCAGCGCTGTGATTGGTGTAGCCCTGTTGGTTCAGATCGGTGATCTGGAGGGCCTCGACATGGTGGGGTTGATCGCCGGCCTCGTCTCGGCCATCGGCCTTGCCATCTACCTTCGGCTCGCCGAGCACGTCGGTGGAATCGTGGGTGGGTTCCCGCTCGCGGCGGGTGCCATCACGATCGGTGGTTTCGTCGGCTTGATTCTTGCCCGCCCATGGTCGATGTCGATTCCGTCCGATCCTGTGGTGATCTGGTCGGTGATCATCCTCGGCACTTTCGCACTAGCGTTGCCGCTCTCGATGGAGATCGCCGCTCTCTCCCGTGTTCCGGCGCGGATCATCGGGGTCATCATCACGATCGAACCCGTCGCGGCCGCGGTCACTGCATGGATCTTCCTCGACCAGGAACTGGGAACGTCCCAGATCTTCGGACTCATCCTCATCGTCGTGGCCGTGGCGGCCGTTTCGCTCACGGCGTCATCCAGTCGATCCGATCCGGCAGCCGTTCCGGAACCGTCCTGAGCAGAGAAGAACCGGTCATTTCGCGGTCATCTCGCGTTTCTGTCACTCGCCTCCTTTACGGTCGAGATGCCTCACCACGAGGATCCGAAAGGGGTTCACATGGATCTCCGTACACAAGCCTGGAACGACCAGGAAGACGCCCACGTCGCTGCGACGGTTCGCCGTCACGGGTGGCTCATCCGATACGTCGGTGGTGACACATGCAGCAGGCCGGGATGCGACTGCCCTCAATCCGATGATCCCCCGTTCGCGTACACGATCGGGCTGTTCGGTCTCGCCCACCCGGAACTGCTCATCTTCGGGGTACCGCCGGAGACTGCAGCCGGAGTTCTCAACGACCTCGGTGAGCGCGTCCGCTCCGGGGACGCGTTGATGCCCGGTGAGCTCATCGCGTTCGAGGATTGGCCCCACAGGGTGGTCCCGGAACCGGTCCCGAACCCGGGTGACATCGTGTTCGGGTCGAATCGGTACTACCACCGGCCGGACGAACACTCCGTCCCTCTCCTCCAGCTCACCTACGACGACACGCAGGGCAGGTTCCCGTGGAATGAGGGGTATGCGGCGCCCGAGATGCAACCCCGGCCCGGAACGTTCATGGCCTGAGCACACCTATTCCTGGCTCGTATCGGCCCGTTGGGCCACTGCTAGCCTCGCCGGTATGAACGCTTCGAATGCCGACCTGCGCCGTACGTCCCTCTTCGACTGGCACGAGAGCCACGGAGCCACCCTCGTCGACTTCGCCGGATGGGAGATGCCCGTCCAGTACGAGACGGGAACCATCGCCGAGCACCTCGCGACTCGTCGGAGCGCAGGCCTCTTCGATGTGGGGCACATGGGCCGTTACCGCTTCACCGGTCCCGGAGCGTTGAATCATCTCAGCCGGGTCCTCACCAATGATCCGCGGGGGCTCAACGTAGGAGAAGCCCACTACGCCTTCCTTGGTAACGAAGACGGCGGCGCCGTCGACGACACCTATCTGTACTGCATCGGCGTCGATGACTACCTCCTCGTCGTGAACGCCGACAACCGCGAGAAGGACTGGGACTGGCTCGCAGCGCACACGGTCGACGGATCAGAGATGGTCGACGTAAGCGACGACTTTGGGATGATCGCGCTCCAGGGACCGACCGCAACCGATGTCCTGCTGGAGGCGTTCGGCGACATCGAACTGCCGGAGAACAAGCGGAATCAGCTGTGCACCACCGATGTAGACGGTCACCCGCTCATCATCGCTCGCACGGGATACACCGGGGAATCGTCGGCGTTCGAGTTGTTCCCGGAAGCGGATTTCACCGTTGAGCTGTGGGACCGGCTCGTCACCGCCGGAGCTGTTCCGAACGGACTCGCCGCGCGGGACTCGCTGCGACTCGAAGCCGGCCTGCCGCTCTACGGCCACGAACTCGGTGTCGACATCGACGGCAACGAGATCCCGATCTTCGCGAACTCGCTTGCGACCTGGGGGGTTCGGGGCCCGGGAGGGGAATTCATTGGAAGCACCGATCTCGACCGGCAGCGTGCCGAGTACGAAGCGATCAAGCGAGACGAACTGGACACGCCGGCCTCCGAGCGGCGCCTCACCCATCTGGTACAACCGATCGCCGTGTTCGACGGCCGCAAGCCGTTGCGCGCCGGATACCGACTGCTCCTCGACGGAGAGCCGGTCGGCTACGTCACCTCCGGGAACAGCGTGCCATACGCTCAGTTCGAGGGACCCGGCATCGATGCCGTACCGAATGAGGAATACGGACTTCGGCCCGTCGGACTCGCTCTTGTTCGATCCGATATCCGTTATCGGTCTGACGTCCCGGTCGTGTTCGAGGTTGTCGATGCCCGTGGCCGGTCGAGCAGCGCCGAACTGGTCCAGCGCAACGTGTGGCCGACCGCTCCGTTCGTGCGCCCGTATCCCGGCTTCGAGGCGAAGGAACCGGGCGAGGTTCTCGAGACCAACGATCTGCCTGCCCGCGCCGCCCTCCTGCGCCGTGACAGCGACGCCAACACGCGCTGGCGACGCGAAGACTGCATCAATCTCATCCCCTCCGAGCAGTGCACGTCGTCGTTCGTCGACACGCTGTGCCGCGAGGATCCGGCAGGTCGGTACAACGAGCACAACCGTCTCAAGGCCCTTGGCCCGAATGCCGGCGATGTTCGCTACTACCAGGGAACCGGCTTCATCACGGAGAAGGAGGATGATCTGCGAGCTGCCCTTCGGGCGTTCTTCCGATGTAGCCAGACCGAACCGCGGGTGATCAGCGGACAGATGGCCAACGACGCCGTCTACGACGCCCTCAAGCAGTTCAGGAACCGATTCCACAGTCGTCGAGCGCCCCAACTCCTCGAACGCGTCCTCGTCCACGACCTGAACAAAGGCGGGCATCTGAGTGCGCAGATCGGCGGGGCACTCAAGAACTACGTCGCCATCGATCCCAGAACGGAACGACCCGCCGTCGAGCAGTTCCCGATGCGGAGCGATCTGCCGTTCGCTATCGACGTGGAGGCGACCAAGGAGCTGATCGCAGAGACGAATCCGACGTTGATCGTGTTCGGTCGCAGCGTGATCATCCACAAGGAGCCGGTTGCGCCGATCGCCGCCTTCGTTCACGACCTCTACGGCGTCGACAACCCGGACCGCCCGCTCATCATGTACGACGGGGCGCACGTGCTCGGTCTTCTCGGCCCGTACTTCCAGGATCCGCTCGCTGAGGGTGCCGACGTGGTGACCGGCTCGACGCACAAGAGCTACTTCGGGCCGCAGCGCGGTGTGATCCTGAGCAACATCGATCCGGGCTCACCGTTCGAAGGGTTCTGGCGTCACGTCGAGTCCAGGACCTTCCCCGGCCACGTGAGCAATCACCATCTGGGCACGCTCCTCGGACTGCTCGGTGCAACGTACGAGATGTTGGAGTATCGGGACGAGTATCCGCCCCAGGTCATCGCGAACGCCCGTGCATTCGCCGTCGCCCTCCACGATGAAGGCCTCGCCCTCGAGGGAGACCCATCCATCGGATTCACCGAGACACATCAGGTGGTGCTGCGGGTATCCCGGGCACAGGGCATCGGCCTTGCCGACGTCCTGGAGCAGAACAACGTGATCACGAACTCCCAGGCACTCCACGACGACCCGAGCTTCACCGCCGCAAGCGGAATCCGGATGGGCACGTCGGAGATGACCCGGTACGGCATGGTCGAATCCGACTTCGAGGCGCTTGCACCATTGATCGCCGAGATCGTTCGCGACAGCGATCGGCAGCCTGAAGGTCACCGGGCGAGCGCCGTCACCGAGTTCCGGAGCCGCTTCCGCGAGATGGGCTACGTGCTGTAGAGCGAGATCGCCCGCCAGTTCGCGACGAGCCCTCCCTCAACGATCGGGTTTCCGAACTCCCCGCCACGCGAGAATCGGGCCCCGCAGAGACCACGGGGTCGAGACCGCACACGATGTCGAATGCTCGTGTTTCACCGCTCTCCAGAGTGACGGCGTTGGTCGCGTTGCCGTTGCTCGCCTTCGGCGTCGCATCGAGTGACAGCGTATGGGTCGTGATCTGCCCGGATTGCGACGAATCCGTCGCTCCAGCGGGTTCCATGACACATCTCGATCTTCGGAAGACTCGCAGACGCCTACGACACCGAGAATCCGACTCAGCCCGCAACGGGCGAGTGGACGTGGTGACGATGCCACAGTCTGCCAGCGACACCCCGCACTCTGCTCACAGCTCGCCGGCTCCTACCGCTCTATGATGGGGCGCTGGCGAGAAGGAGGACGAGTACGAGAGTCGTGATCGCTGGTTGCGGCAGAGTCGGCAGCGACTTGGCGCTGCATATGGCCGAGGAAGGCCACGATGTCTCGATTATCGACAATCGTCCGGGCAAGCTCGAGGCCCTCGGTACGACCTTCAACGGGACGACGCATTTCGGTCGGGCTATCGACATCCGACTCCTCAAGGAGGCGGGAATCGAGTTTGCCGACGCCTTCGCAGCCGTCACCAATTCCGACAACATGAACGTGATGTCGGTGCAACTCGCGAAGCAGGTGTTCGGCGTTCCTCGGACGCTTGCCCGTCTTGACGACCCCGGACGCGCCGACTCGTACCGAACACTCGACATCTCATACGTGGCGGGAGCCCATCTGACAGCGAATGTGATCTTCGAGCAACTCGTCAATGAAGAGTTCGCGTACCACGTCACGTTCTCCGGGGGTGACGTGGAGGTCGTTGAGATGAACCTCGGGGCGAAGGCCGAGGGTCTCACCGTTGAAGACCTGGAGGTTGAGGATCAGCTTCGAGTCGCCGCGGTGCGCCGTGGCGGCCGAACGTATGTCCCGGACCCGTCGTTCGAACTGTATGAGAACGATCTCGTGGTCGCCGCCGCACGGCTCGGTGTGCACAATCGTGTTCGCAGGTACCTCAAGATGCCGGAATCACCATGAAGGTAGTGCTCGTAGGCGGTGGCAAAGTTGGATCGTTCCTGGCCATGGAGCTCGTGTCCGCCGGCCACTTCGTAGCCGTCGTCGAAGCGAATGAGGATCGAGCCCAGGCAGTTGCCGACGATGTCAACGCTGTCGTCATTCACGGCGATGGCACCAACGTCGGAGCGCTCGAGGCAGCCTCCGTACGCGACGCTGACTGGCTTCTGGCAGTCACGGGCCTCGATGAAGTCAATCTCGTGGCGTGTGAGCTCGGACAGACTCTGGGAGCAGATCGTGTCCTGGCCCGTCTCAACACTCCATGGAATCGGCCGACCTTCGACGCACTCAAGATCCCCGTCGTCGGCATCACCGACCTCATGGTGCAGGTGATCTCCCAGGAGGTAGCGGTCTCGGATCTCCATCGGATCGCCGTCATCGGGCGGGGAGAGCTATCGCTGTGCGAGCTTGACATTCCCCGGAGCTTCACCCCGATCGAACTCCAGAACCTCACGCTCCCTGAGCCATCGGTCGTAGTAGCGGTCTTGAGGGAAGACCACGCCATCGTGCCCCAGGCAACGACACAACTCCGCCCCGGCGACAGGATCACCGCAGTGACCACGATCGCTCAAGAGTCCGAACTGCATCAGGTCTTCGCTCCGAGCGATGAGCAGTCGTGAGGCGACGCGACGATCGCCGCTGGGGGATGCCGGCCGACCTCGCCGGCGCAGCGCTCGCCTTCCTCTTCGAACTCATCATCGTCGTCGGTCTTGCCGCTGCCGCCTTCCTCGTCGCCGCGATCGTCACCGCAGTGATCTGACGTGTTGATCAAGCCAGATCGCGAGGACCTGCGGATCGTTGCATACGCGCTCGGACGGATCTTCACCGTCGTCGCCGTGGCGAGCCTTGTACCACTTTCCTGGGCCGTCCTGGGCCGCGAGTGGCACCCGTTCGCATCGTTCCTGCTGATGATCGGGGCCTTCGCCTTCCTCGGGCAACTCGGACTGCGGTATCGACCGTCGGACGAACGTCTCGACTGGAGCCACGGCATGGTGGTCGTTGCGTTGACCTGGCTGGCCGTGCCGATGATCGGATCGATTCCCTTCATCTTCTCCGGCCACTACGGAAGCCCGATCGATGCGATATTCGATGCGATGTCCGGCCTGACGACGACAGGGCTCGCCCTCGTCCAGGACCTCGATCACATGGCACCCTCGTTGAACTTCTGGCGCCATCTGCTCCACTTCCTCGGTGGACAAGGAATCGTCATCGCAGCACTGGTGCTCTTCGCAGGGGGAGGCGGTCTCACCCTGTACTACGGAGAAGCACGAGACGAACGAATCCTGCCGTCCGTCCGTTCCACGGCACGTTTCATCTGGGCAGTAGCGCTCGTTCATCTCGTTGTGGGCGTCCTCGTGCTCGGGGTGATCGCCCACCAGGTACTCGGGTTCGAATGGAAACGCTCCTTCTTCCACGCACTGATGATCTTCTTCGCCGCCTTCGATACCGGCGGATTCGCTCCACAGTCGACAAGTCTCGGCTACTACCACTCCGCCATATTCGAGTTCGCTACGACTGTCTTGATGGTTGCAGGCGCGATGTCGTTCGGTCTGCACTACGCACTGTGGAGGGGTCCCCGCCGAGCGCTGTTCAAGAATCTCGAGACCCGCACCATCCTGACGACGTTCACGTTCACGATGGTGCTCACAATGGTTGGACTCGGAGCCGCCGGGATCTACACATCCGTGCAGGGTCTTACGCGCCAAGGATTCTTCCAGATCATCTCGGCGCATAGCGGCACCGGATTCTCAACGGTCCCGTCGAGTGAACTCGCGATGTGGGGTGGCCTCGCGTTCGCAGGCATGACGATTGCGATGGCACTCGGAGGAATGGCTTCGTCAACCGCCGGCGGCATCAAAGCCCTGCGCATCGGGCTGACGGTGAAGGCCGTTGCAAACCAGACCAAGCAGTTGCTGCTTCCCGAGGGCGCCGTCGTCAGCACCCAGTACTTCCAGTCGGGACGGAAGCGGCTCACGCCACAACTCGCACAGTCTGCGATGACGGTGGCGCTCCTGTACGTGGCTCTCTTTCTCCTCGGTGCCGGCGTTGCCCTCGGCTACGGGTACGGACTCCAAGAGGCGCTGTTCGAGTCGGTAAGCGCCGGGGCATCCGTCGGGTTGTCCGTCGGTGTTACCGAACCCTCGATGCCCATGCTGCTCAAGCTCACCTACATGTTCCAGATGTGGGCGGGACGGCTCGAGTTCGTGGCAGTGTTCGCGCTCCTCGGCTTTATCTATGCCTGGGTGAGGGGGAAGTGACGTGAACCGTAGATCTCCCCTCCCGAACCGTCATGGCGTGATCCGTATCGCGATGGTGCTTCTCGTCATGACGTCGCTGCTCGGCCTCGCGGGACCTGCATTCGGCCAGGGCAGCGCGCTGGTCCCCGTCTCCGAATTGCTGGAGGACGGTGCTCGTTTCGATCACATCACGATCACCGTTGAAGGAGAGCTTGTCGGCGACTACGGGTTCCGGGACGACGGTTTCATGTGGACGCAGATCAACGACGACTCGTACGCTCGTGATGCTCTGGTCGACGGTGGCCCTCGTACCGGTGCCAATACCGGGATCGGTGTCCGGATGCCATCGGAGTTGGGAGTGGATCTCCCTCCGGTCGGCGGGTACCGCCTGGAAGGTCCGCTGGTGCAGCTCACCGGTGTCTGGCGATATCACGACCCGGATCGAGGCGGCGAGTCGTATCTCGATGTTGACGGGATGCTCGTCGTCGAAAGCGGGCGTCGTCTCGAGGAGGGGCCCGACTGGGTGGTGTTCGCTCTCGGCGTGCTCCTGCTTGTGACATCCCTCGTCATGTGGAGACGCAATCGTCATCTCTCATTGGACTGGCGATGAGATCGGGGTGTCGACCGGATCGTGATGTCCACATCGCACTGATCGATGCGATCATCGGTGACATCCGCCGGGTCTATCCTTAGGCGATGGTCAAGAATCTCGGTCTACCCACGATCGCCATCACCGGAGTGATGTTGCTTCTCCTCACGGCTTGCAGCGGGGAGAGCCGCCCGTCGATCGAGGAGTGGCAGCCCGTTTGGGAGAGCACCGTAAGCAGCTTCCCTTCACCCGAGGAACTCGGCGAACCGCCCGATCACGCCGTGTGCAGCCACGCCTTGGGTGTTCTGCGCACGGATTCGGCTGATCTGATTCCCACACCGGATCTGGCGATCGACGATGTTGTTGCAGACTGGTTGAAGATCGCCGAGAACACGGTGTACGAGTGTCCCCCGTCGAACCAGACGATCCCGAATCTGGACTACGCCTATGCCGAATTGGCACGGTTGGAGGCCGAGGTCACCGTCGTACTGGCCATCGACACCGGAGACAGTTGATCGGCCATGCCCAGACGCGACCGGTGGGCGGACGATGACATCCTCGATACCTTCAAGAAGCGGGAGTACCTGGTCCTCGAAGTCCGCAACGGGATGACCCTCACGCACACCGGATCGCGGTTCACCGGCACGGTCGTCGGCTTCACCCAGGGTGCCCGAGTGGTTCTGGAGGACAAGACGAACCATCGCGAGTCGTTTCCGGCAATGGACGGAGCCTTCATGCACAACGGCGTGCGCGTAGCCATGCGAGAGCCGGCCACCGCGCCACCCGCCGATCGTCGGTACACGGCCTCCGGTTCGATCGAAGCCGACAGGTCTCGCGCTCGTGTTGCCAGGGCAAGCCGCATCTGGGTCGAAGGCATCCACGATGCTGAGCTGATCGAGAAGATCTGGGGCGACGATCTCAGAGAAGCGGCGGTCGTTGTTGAACCGCTCCACGGAGCGGATGATCTGGTCTCCGCCGTCGCTCAGTTCCGGCCGCGACCCGATCGAAAGCTCGGGGTCCTCCTGGATCACCTCGTCGCAGGGTCGAAGGAGACCCGAATCGCACAGAGCGTGACGCACTCCGATGTTCTCATTCTCGGCCACCCATACGTCGATATCTGGCAGGCGATCAAACCCGACACCTTCGGCATCGCCGCCTGGCCGGAGGTGCCGCGAGGTCAACCATGGAAAGAGGGTGTCATCACCGGCCTGGGGCTGAACATCGATTCAGGTCGCTTCTGGACCAAGGTCCTCGAATCCGTCTCGTCGTACCGCGATGTCGAGACGCCGCTCGTGAACGCCGTCGAACAGCTCATCGACTTCGTCACTATCGACATCGACGAACGCTGACAGCAGTCACCAACCCCGGTGTCGGAGGTCGCCCCTTTCGTTTCAGATGTCCTCGGCGACCCGGGGACCGGTCATTGGAAGGCGCGGATCCGTGGGAAGCTCCTCCAGGAGGTCCCGGGTTCCGGCCTGTAGGGGATCGTCACAGA
>JAOZMA010000157.1 GCA_029934555.1 Acidimicrobiia bacterium
ACGGATTACGGACTACGGATTACGGACTACGGAATACGGAGTACGGAATACGGACTACGCCGACAGGCTCACCGACTCGTAGCCGTGGATCACGAACGCGGGCTTCCGTGTCGGAGCATCCACGAGTCTCAGGTTCGGCGTCAGCGCTGCCATGCGTTCCAGCGCCACGGAGAGTTCGAGGCGAGCGAGGGGCGCACCGATGCACGTGTGGATCCCTCCGCCGAAGGTGATGTGCGACGCGTCGCCTCGGTCGACCAGGAATTCATCGGGATCTTCGAAGTGGCGGGGATCGCGATTCGCAGAACCGAAGAGCATCGCGATCTTGTCACCCCGTTCGAAGTCACGGCCGGCGTATGACACCCCATCAGCGAGAACCCAGCGTTCGAACAGCTGGAGCGGCGGATCGAAGCGGATCATCTCTTCGATGGCCGTTCGCGAGGGAACCTGTGTTGAGCGGACGGACTCCCATGCGCCGGGCGAGTTGAGCAGAGAGACCAACCCATTGCCGAGCGAGTTCACGGTTGCTTCGTGGCCGGCGTTGAGGAGCAGCACGATCGTTGAGATGATCTCGCTGTCGCTGAGGCGGCCATCCGACGTCTCAACGGTGCAGAGACCGGAGATGAGGTCGTCGGTCGGTCTGGCCCTTCGTTCCGTGATGAGATCCCGGCACCACGACGCGAATTCCGCGGATGCCTGAACAGCCGATGCGGCCTGGTCACCGGTCGTTTCGAGTTCGTACATCTTGACGATGCGATGGGACCAGTCGAGATACAGTGGCCAATCCTCGATCGGTGCGCCGAGCAGTTCGGCGATCACGTGAATGGAGAACGGCTGGGCGAAGTCGGCGAGCAGATCGAACTGGGGGCGCTCCGACGCTTCGAGAAGCAGTCGATCCGCATGTGCGGTGATCACCGGTCGCAATCCCTCGATCCTCTTCGGCGTGAACTCGCGATACACGAGTTGGCGCAAGCGGCGATGCTCCGGCGGTTCGAGCATCAGCAACGACCATTGTTCGACGTCGTTGTATGGACCCCAGTCGGATCTGAGCGGCGGTAGACCGACCTCCGCTCGGGACATGATCGGCTCTGGAACGCGACCCAGCCGCCGATCCCTCAACACTCGAAATATGTCGTCGTATCGCGTCAGGAACCATCGTGGTATGCCGTCTTCGCCCATTTGATCGAAGATCGGTGTGGCCTCGCGTGTGGCGTTGAGGACCGGATAGGGGTCTTGGAGGAATTCGGGGTCGGAGAAATCGATCATGTTGCACTGTACGCGAACGAGCCGCCGCGTGGAGCGGCGGCTCGTCGACGAACGTTGATTTACTTCTCTGGCTCGATGATGGGACCGTCGTACGTCCCATTGAGCAACTTCTCGAGCGTCGACCTTGCGGAAGCTCGCTTCGAGTATCCCTGACTCTGGGCCACGATCTGGCCGTTGGAGGCCTTCACTCGGAAAGCCCACTTTCCGTTTCGCTGCTGATAGAGCTCGCCTTTACCGGCCATTGAGTCTTTCCCTCCTTAGGAATTAGTCAGACCTTAGCCCGCGAAACATATCCGTAGCGATTCTTTAGCGGAAGAGGCCGCTATTCGCCCGTTTCTCGCTCCAGATCGAGGGCCGCCGAGTTGATGCAGTAGCGCAGACCGGTGGGATTGGGCCCGTCATCGAAGACGTGTCCGAGGTGGGCGTCGCACGCAGCGCAGGTGACCTCGGTTCGCACGCTGAGAAGGCTGCGATCGGGTTTCGCTCCGACCGCCGTATCCGAAATCGGTTGCCAGAAGCTCGGCCAACCGCTCCTGGAGTCGTACTTGGTCTCACTCGAGAACAGTTCCGTGCCGCAGACAACGCAGCGGTATGCCCCGGCGTCTTTAGTGTCCCAATACTCGCCGGTGAAGGCCTGTTCCGTGCCAGATTCCTGGGTGACGTGGATCTGCATCGGTGACAGATCGGACAGGTCTCGTTCGTTGGTGTCGCTCATCGGGCGAGGCTACCGTCACGTCCATGGATACGACGATGATCGATGACGCCATGGAAACCCTGGAAGCGAACAAGACCCGATGGGCTCGCCTGCCGGTCGCCACCAAAGTCCATCTTCTCGACGGAATCCGCAAACGCGTCGGCGATGTCGCCCACGCTTGGGTCGCGGCAGCCGCCTCGGCGAAGCAGATCCCTCCCGATTCCCAACTCGTCGGGGAGGAATGGACGAGCGGACCGTATGCGCTAGCGGCCGGCGCAGCTGCCCTGGCAGACACCCTCCGTCGGATCGACCAGGGAACACCCATTCTCGACGGCTACCCCGTGCGGCTGCTGCCTGATGGCCAGGTTGCGATCCGGGTGTTCCCTGCGAACTCCGAGGATCGGCTCTTCCTGAGCGCCCACACCGCTGAAGTGTGGATGCAAGAGGGCATCAAGGAAGAGGATCTCGAAGCTTCTGCAGCGTCCTTCTACCGAGAGGCTGATCCTGTTGGATCCGTTGCCCTGGTGCTGGGGGCAGGCAACATCGCATCGATCGCTCCCCTCGATGTTCTCACGGAGCTTTTCAGCTACGGCGCCGTGACGGCGTTGAAGCTCAATCCGATCAACGCCTACCTCGGGGCTTACTTCGAGGAGGTGTTCGAAGAACTGGTTGATGGCGGATTCGTCCGTTTCCTCTACGGGGGAGTCGAGGAGGGCGTCTACCTCACGCGGCATGAGATCGTGGAGCACATCCACATCACCGGTGCCGGCAAGACTCATGATGCCATCGTCTACGGCATGGGTGACGAGGGCGTACGTCGCAAGAAAGCCGACGACCCGGCCATCTCCGTACCCGTGACCAGCGAACTGGGTGGAGTCGGGCCGACGATCGTGGTCGGCGGGGTGTGGTCGGATGCCGATCTGCGATACCAGGCCGCCCACATCATGAGCCAGAAGCTCCACAACCATGGATTCAACTGCATCGCCTGCCAGGTGTTGGTTCTTCCTGAGGAGTGGGATCAGGCAGATGACCTCCTCGAAGCGATGCGCGGTGTCGTGTCACAGGTCGGTGACCGGGGGGCCTACTACCCGGGTGCAGCGGATCGGCACGCGGAGGCCATCGCCGATCACGTCGACGCTGAGATCCTGACCAACGGCGCCGGGCCGGTCACGTTCATCACCGATCTCGATCCCTCGAGCAGCGACGACGTGTGCTTCACCACTGAGTTCTTCGGTGCCGTGCTGGGCGTCGTCCGACTCCCTGGGGCCGACACGGAGAGGTACCTCGCCAATGCGGTTGCGTTTGCCAACGAGACCCTCGAAGGCAATCTCGGGGCCAACCTGATCATCCACCCCGCGACCGCCAAACAGGACGCGGCCGCTCTGGAGCGCGCCATCCATGACCTTCGTTACGGCACAATCGCCGTCAACACCTGGGTCGGTGTTGCCTTCGCCCTGAATCGTGGAACCTGGGGTGCGTTCCCCGGGAATGCACGCAATAACATCGAATCAGGATCCGGCGTGGTGCACAACTCCCTCATGCTGGAAGGGACCGAACGCACCGTGGTCCGCGGCGCATTCGCCCCGTTCCCCCGCACGCTGAGACAGGGAGTGGTTCACACCGAACCCACTCCCCCGTTCTTCGTCACCCACCGACAGTCCGCACGTCTTGGCGAACTGCTGACCGAAGCGGTCGTATCAGGATCGCGCAAGAGAATTCCAGCGATCGTCGCCACAGCGATGCGGGGCTGAACCGGCCTATCGCGTTGGATCGACGCCCGCTCTGCTCAATCCTGCAACGATCGGCCGAAGAGGCAGGCCGATGACATTGCTGCGCGAACCCGCGACACCGCTCACGAAGCGCGCCCCTTCTCCCTGGAGTGCGTAGCCACCGGCCTTGTCGAGTGGCTCCCCCGACCGCGCGTACTCATCGGCCTCGTCCCGGGTCACGGGGTGCATCGAGACCAGCGCCGTGTCGAAGCCGTCCTCGACGATGGCTCCGCTGAGAGCGATTGCCCACCCGGTGATCACCAGGTGGGTGCGGCCTGCGATCAAGAGGAGCATGTCGGCGGCAGCAGCCTCGTTCTCGGGCTTGCCGAGGATCTCTCCGTCGAGGACCACCGTCGTGTCGGCGCCCAGGACGACTGTTCCCTCGTCTGCGTCGACCGCCAACGCCTTCTCTCCGGCGAGGCGAACGGCCATGCGATCGGGATCCTCACCTGCCACGACCTTCTCATCGATCCCCGGTGTCTCGACAGAGAACTCGAAGCCTGCCACCGACAGCAACAGACGACGGCGAGGTGATGAACTTGCGAGGATCAACGGTGTCACACGGACAGTTTCGCAGGCTTGGGCATCGATGCGGTACGGTGACCGTCACTCGCTCGGAGGAACCATGAAACGCATCATCTTCGAAACCGAGCACGACGTATTCCGAGAGAGCGTCGTTCACTTCGTCGATTCGCAGATTCTGCCGTTCCACGAGCAATGGAGCGAGGCGGGGAAGGTCGACAAGGCCATGTTCCGTGCAGCCGGAGCACAGGGTCTCCTCGGGATGGCCATTCCCGAGCGCTTTGGTGGCGGCGGGGTTGACGATTTCCGTTACAACGCTGTGATCGACGAGGTCGTAACTGGCTCCGGAGCGGCCTCGTCTGGGGTCTGTATCACGCTCCACAACGATGTATGCATCCCCTATTTCCTCGCATATGCGAGCGAAGAGCAGCAGGATCGCTGGTTCCCCGGCCTCGTCACGGGCGAACTCATGACGGCGATCGCGATGACGGAACCGGGGACCGGGTCTGACCTCGCCGCAATCGCAACAACCGCAGTGCTCGATGGCGACTGCTACATCCTCAACGGTTCCAAGACGTTCATCACCAGTGGCGTCAACGCAGACCTCGTGATCATCGTCGCCCGGACCGGTCCCGACCCCCATGGTGGCCTCACCCTCGTGGTTGTCGAAGACGGCATGGAAGGCTTCGAGAAGGGACGCAACCTCGACAAGATGGGTATGCATGCACAGGACACGGCTGAGATGTTCTTCTCGGATGTGCGGGTTCCCGTCGCCAATCGCCTCGGCTCGGAGGGGATGGGTTTCATGCAACTCATCGGGAACCTCCCACAGGAGCGTCTGAGCATCGCAGTTGGTGCCGTAGCTGCAGCCGAGGCCGCCCTCGACCTTACGATCGCCTACGCGAAGGAGAGATCAGCGTTCGGCCGCCCGATCGGTCGCTTCCAACACAATCGATTCGTGCTTGCCGAACTCAAGACCGAGGTCGACATCGGGAGGGTCTTCGTGGACCGGCTCCTGGCAGAGCACGTTGCCGGCACGCTGACGATCGAGCAGGCAGCTGAGGCCAAGTGGTGGACGACGGAGATGCTGAAACGAGTCGTGGACGCAGGCGTGCAGATGCACGGCGGATACGGCTACATGATGGAGTACCCGATCGCACACGCCTACCTCGATGCGAGGGTCCAGACGATCTACGGCGGCACGACAGAGATCATGAAGGAGATCATCGGAAGAGGAATGGGTCTTTAGATCGGAGTAGAGCAGTAGACCAGTAGATCAGTAGATCAGTAGATCAGTAGACCAGTAGACCAGTAGATCAGCCAGAGTTCTTACCGACTACCGACTACCGACTACCGACCCACTACCGATTACCGTGCCGGAGGCACATGA
>JAOZMA010000158.1:0-4914 GCA_029934555.1 Acidimicrobiia bacterium
AGGCGGGCGACAAGGCGATGGTCTCCAGTCTCCAGTCCCCAGTCCCCGGCCAAGAGGAAGGAGATGCCTTTGGGGCCTGTTGAGGCGTTCACGATTGCGCCGATGTAGCTCGCACAGCGCGGGTCAGGGCAGGATTCGATTCCGGGGTCTGGGGACTGGTGCCTGGAGACTCTTCTAGAACTCTGCCGCGCCCCATACCGGGATCTGTGCCCCGTCGATCACTGCAGATCGGTGGCCTGTGAGGAAGTCGATCACGTTGGCGATCTCGTCCGGCTTGGGCCAATCGACGTAGTCGGCGTAGGGGAGTGCTTCTCTGGTCCTTTGGGTGTCGATCACCGACGGGAGCAGGACGTTGCAGGTCACGTTCGTGTCGGACATCTCGCGGGCGACGGACTTCCCCAATGCAGCGACTCCTGCCTTGGCGATGTTGTACGCGGCTTGCCCTGCCGGCGGATCGACGGCCTGGCGGCTCCCGAGCATCACGATTCGACCCCAATCCTGATCGCGCATGTACGGGATCCCCGCCCGCACGGCGTTGAACGCCGATCGGAGATTCAGATCGAGCATGCGATCGAAGCGCACGTCATCGGTCTCGTGTACGTCGCGGCCGCCCGCCCATCCACCGACGAGAGATACGAGCACGTTGAGACCGCCGAACGTCTCCACCGTCTCCTTGAAGAAGTCCTCCGTCGCCGAAGCATCGACGGCGTCAACACGCCGGAGGATGAGCTGGTCCTCCGGCAGGTCAAGTTCCGCTTCGAGCATGGCTGCCTGCTCGGGCACGATGTACGTGATACCGAGCTTGAAATTGCGCTGAACGAGGAGGGGAACGAGCGCTCGACCGACCGCTCCTGTGCCTCCGGTGATGATGGCGATGTTCGATCCGTTCATGGACTCACCCTAGCGCTGCGGGCGATGCGCTCCGCGGCTCGCTCGCATTCTGAGTGGTAGCATGCGCTGCAGCTACGCAAGGAGTCGGAAGTGGCGGACATTGTCTTGGACGACATCGGCAAGATCTACCCGGATGGAACGCGGGCGGTCGGTGAGTTCAGCCTGAAGATTCGCGATGGAGAATTCCTCGTGCTCGTTGGCCCTTCTGGGTGTGGCAAATCGACGGTGTTGCGGATGATCGCTGGTCTCGAGGAGATCTCCGAAGGCAAGATGTACATCGGCGAACGACTTGTCAACGACGTGGCTCCGAAGGACAGGGACATCGCGATGGTGTTCCAGAATTACGCGCTCTATCCGCATATGTCGGTGTACGACAACATGGCGTTCGGCCTGAAGCTCCGCAAGACCCCCAAGGTCGAGATCAAGCGACGCGTGGACGAAGCCGCCGAGGCCCTTGAGATCACCGAACTACTTGATCGGAAACCGAAGGCGCTCTCCGGTGGTCAGCGCCAACGCGTTGCAATGGGGCGTGCGATCGTGCGCGAGCCGGAGGCGTTCTTGATGGACGAGCCTCTTTCGAACCTCGACGCCAAGCTCCGCGTCGCGATGCGCGCCGAGTTGGGGCGTCTCCACAATCGGCTCGAAACGACGACGGTGTACGTCACCCATGACCAGGTCGAGGCGATGACGCTCGGACACCGCGTCGCGGTGCTGCGTGCCGTGTCGGTCAAGCGTCCGTACAACCTTCAGCAGGTTGCAACCCCGACCGAACTGTTCAACAACCCTGCCAATCTCTTCGTCGCCGGGTTCATCGGTTCTCCCGCCATGAACTTGACGTATGGGACTCTCAAGGAGTCCGGCGATTCGACGTGGCTCGAGTTCGGCGGTCACCGGCTCTACGTTGAGGTGGCGGCTCTCCACGCTCATCCAGGTATCGAGAACTACTACGGCAAGCAGATCGTCGCCGGATTCCGCCCCGGGGTGTTCGAGGACGCACGTGTCGCAGGCGAGGTCGGCGATCGGAGCATCAATGTCAAGTCGGAGGTGAACGAGAACCTCGGGTCAGAGTCGTATGTGCACTTCGCGATCGACTCGCCTCCGGTCATCACTCCCGATATCGAGGAGCTCCTCGCAGATGCCGGAACAGACCCGGCGTCGCTAGGCGACGAGACCCGGTTCACGGCGCGGGTCAGCGCCGACGTCCCGGTCCCGGACAATTCCGAGATCGATCTCATCGTCGATACGTCGAAGCTGCACTTCTTCGACGCTGAGACCAGCGACAAGATCGGCTACATACCACCGTCGGACACGACCGCCTAGGGACGGTCACGAACTCCTTTCGGTCACCGTGATCCCGACGGGCCGAAGAGCTTCGATGAGCGTGGCGCCGTCGATGGCGTGCTGCATCGTGTGAACGCCGGTCTTGGCGATCTCGCCGCGAGCAACAAGGTCGATGAGCGCCGTAGCTGGGAACGCCGTGGTACGAGCGAGTGCTGAGAATCGTCCGTCGTGAACGTCCTCGATCTGCATGGTTCTGGTGACCTCGTCCGTCTCGACCCAGACGCGTACGAGCACCAGATCGTCATCTCCGCGGGGGAGCGTTCGATCGAGAGCTGCCAGGAGAACGGATCGCGGCGATGGATCCCCGGTCTCGTCGAAGAGCCCCAGGTCACGCATGGCGGCGAAGATCCGGCCGTGACCCGGAAACCGCAGGGTCTTGTACTCGAGTCGGTCGATGGTGCCCTCGTGGTCGCGGCACATCGTTGACGTACCGCCGGCAGTCGAGAACGCTTCCAGGATCCCCCGGCCCTCCCACTCGACATCCTCGAACCGCGTCAGCGGATCGACGGTGCGGTACACGCCGTCTTCGACGATCTCGCATGGCTCCGCGTACTCGTTGATCAACCCGGCGGGGCTAAACGCCAACTGATATCCGAGCGTTCCGATCGGCTCCGGGGGAAGCGCGCCCACCCGCATCTGCGCAGAATGCACGCGTCCGGGGGTCGTGGTGATGAGGTGTTCGGCCATGGCGTTCGCGAGACCCGGTGCCAGGCCGCAGTCCGGTGCAACAAGGACACCGGCATCGACGGCCGCGTCATTGAGTTCCTGCTGCGATGCAACGACGGTCGGATTGCCCCCGAAGTCCGTGTAGTGGGCACCGGCACGGATCGCAGCGCCGGCGACTTCGACACCGAAACGATACGGAACAGCCGAGACCACGGCATCGAACCCATCGAGGAGGTCGGCGAGATCATCCCCGTCGCTCACGTCGAGCTGAGCGGATGCCGCTCCGAACGAGTCGCCTACCTCGTCGGCGGCCGCCGGATCGGCGTCCGCGACGGTCACGGTGTGGCCCCGCCGTACGAGATCCCACACTGCAGCCGAGCCGACGATCCCTGCACCAAGTACCAGTGTGTTGGGGGCCATGTTGTTGTTCCTTCTTCTCATCGGATGATTCGCCCGATGGGGGAGGTTACAGAGCGGACAGCGGACAGCGGACAGCGGACAGCCAAAGAGATACGTTTTACCGATTACCGATTACCGATTACCGATTACCGATTACCGATTACCGATTACCGTCCCCCAGATACCCCAGACGTTGCAAGGCTTCCAAGTCCCAGGGATGGTCAAGATCGAGGGCCAGACCCGGTCGGACGAGGATCGCCGCTGCTCCTCGAATGGCGGCGAGATGTCGGCGGAAGCTGCCGGGGCCGTATCGGAACGGGAAGTCGGACCCCGTGCCGCCGATCAGGGATGTTCCTCCGTCGTGAGATGGAGCCAGGACGTATCCGGCTTCGATCTTCTCCGCTGCTGCTCGTACATCGTCGGCGCCGATGGCCGGGAGGTCGGCATGGACCACGAGCCAGGGAGCATCTCCGACCTCTTGAATGCCGGTCGCCGCCGCGGCATTGAGACCGCGCGGTGCCTGCTCAGCGATCACGTCATAGCCGGAGGCGTCGGCCCATCGCTGTACCTCCGAATCGGCAGTGACCACCGAGACCGCGGTGTTCGCTTCGAACGCTGCTCGGGCGGTGCGACCCGATAAATCGCGGGCGAGTTCCGTTCGGTCTACTGAATCGAGCCACCCTGAGAGGCGGGTCATCCCATCGAACGAACGGATAGGAATGAGCGTCCTGACGGAGCCGGCCATCAGTGCCCGGGTGTGGCGATCCGCTTCTCGTACCAACGCAGAACGAGACTCAGCGACACCGTGAGGGTCAGGTACATGCCGGTGAGGATCATGTAGCCCTCCATGAAATGAAAGTTGCTCCCGGTCCAGAGCTTCGTCATCTGTGTGAGTTCTCGTACGGCGATGATCGAGACAAGCGACGAGTCCTTGAGGAGAGCGATGAGATCGTTGCCGAGGGCGGGCATGATGTTCTTGACCGCTTGGGGAAGCACGATGAGACGCAAAACCTGTCGTTTGGAGAGACCCACCGACTGACCCGCCTCGCGCTGTCCGGCCGGAATCGACTCGATTCCAGCGCGGAAAACCTCGGCGATGAAAGCGGCATAGATCAGTCCGAGAGCGAGTGTGGCGCGTATCACCGGACTTGGAGGTGCGATCCCGAGCGCTCTGAATCCCTGACCGAACACCACGATCGAGACGAAGAGAATGGTCACCAGAACCGGAACACCGCGAACGAGTTCGATGTAGTACATGGCGAGGTTCTGGGAGATCTTGCTCTTGGAGAGCCGCGCGAGGCCGATGAGCAGCCCGAGGACGATAGCGATCGCGAATCCGCCCAACGTCACCAAGATGGTGAGGGAGAGTCCACCGAGGATGAAATTGAAACCGTTGCGCCAGACTTCCTTCGTCGCTACCTGGAACGCGATTCCGAGAATCGTCGCGATGATGCCGGCCAACCACCATGGGAATCCGCTGAACGACCAACCACTCGTTGCACCCGGCGGTCCCGGCTCGATCTCTGTTTCTTCGACGCTCTGCACAGTGTTCTCCTAGATCGTCCCTGGAGAGACTGGCAGAACGTCGGCCGGAACGCACATACTGAAGCGGGGGGG
>JAOZMA010000158.1:4924-5631 GCA_029934555.1 Acidimicrobiia bacterium
CCCGCGGCCCCCCCGCTTCATGTCGTCAGAGTTGTGGCGGATCAGCCTTCGAAGTCGACGAACCACTTCTTGGCGAGATCGTCGAGCGTGCCATCTTCCTGCATCTCCTTGAGGACCGCGTTCACCGGTTCGATGATGTCGCTGTCTTGAGGGAAGATGAACCCGAGCGGATCGCTCTGGAGGGACTCGGGAAGCAGACGTACCGCTTCCTGATTCGCACCCTTGTACCCCTGACCCGCCGTGTCATCGATGATCACGGCATCGACATCGCCGCTGATCAGGGCCTGAACGGCGACGCCGAACTGGTCGTATGCGTCGATCCGGCCCTCACCACCGAGCAAGGTGACGCCAAGCTCGTAGTTACTGGTGCCGACCTGTGTACCGAGGCGGTAGTCGCCTGCGATGAAGTCGTCCGTGTTCCCGAAACGCGACTCGTCGTTCCTGACCATGAACTTCTGCTCGATCACCATGTAGGGATCGGAGAAGGCGACGACTTCCTTACGCTCTTCAGTGATCGAGATGCCATCTGCGGCCGTGTCGTACTGACCTTGACCGGTCTCGACGATGACGGCCGGCCATCCGGCTTCGACGAACTCTGCCGTGCAATTCAGCCGACTGCAGATCTCGTTCCAGGCGTCATAGTCCCAGCCCTCACCCTCGCTCGCACCTTCGGGGATGTAGTTGTACGGCGGGTAAGCATTCTCAAC
>JAOZMA010000159.1 GCA_029934555.1 Acidimicrobiia bacterium
AAAGGTGAGGGCTTCGATCAACGGCTTCAGGAGGGAGCCTGAGCCGGCTCCTACTTCTACTACCCAGAACGGGTCGGCGCCGGTGCTCTCTTGTTCTTTGGCTACGAATCTGGCGAGCATCCTTCCGAACCAAGGGCTCACTTCCGGGCTGGTTAGGAAGTCGCCGTCCTTCACCGAGCGCAGCGGGCCTGTTGTGAAGAACCCGAACTCCTCGTCGTAGAGACAGGCGGCCATGTAGTCCTCGAAGGGCATGGGGCCGTCGGCACGGATGCGGGCGCGGAGTTTGTCGGCAAGCATGGCCACAAGACTACGCCCCCAGGACTCTGGCGTCCGCACAGCTCATATCCGGTCGGTGCGGACGCCGGACTCCTAGAAGCCGGAGGCGAGGACTTCGGCGGTGAACCTCGACAGGTTGGCTATCACGCCGGGGAAGACGCCGAGGGCCAACACGAGGACCGCCGTTACGGTGAGAGCGACTCTCAGGGTCGGGGCGAGGTCCATGCGGCCCAGAGCATCGGGGTCGATCCAGTCGGGGACGCCGTCGAAGAACGTCGACTTGATGACCTTCGAGTAGTAGACGAACGCAACGACCGAGTTGAGGGCGGCGATGATCGCGATCGAGTATCCCCACCATGATCCGACGCCGATGGTGGCGCTGAACATGGCCAGCTTCGCGAACCAACCGGCGAGCGGCGGGATCCCCGCCAGCGACATGAAGAACATGGCGAGGAGCACGGTCAGGCCCGGTGCCCAGCGGTACATGCCGGACCAGTCAGCGAGTTCATACGACTTGACCCTGGCACCGACGGCGATGATCACGCCGAATGCACCGAGGTTCATCACGGCGTAGATGAGCAGGTACGCCACGGTTGCGGCGAACGCCTCCTGGAGATCGGCACCGGCTGCGGCGGCGGCACCGAACGGGGCGAGCATGAAACCGGCCTGGGCGATCGACGAGTAGCCGAGCAGGCGGACGATGTTCGTCTGCTTGATGGCAACCAGGTTTCCGATAGTCATCGACAACACCGCAAGGAGCCAGAGCAGCGGACCCCACAGGTTCGAGTGCTCGGGGAACGCGAAGTACGCGACCGAGAGGATGCCGACGAACCCAGCGGTCTTGGACCCAACCGAGAGCCAGGCTGTGACTGGAGTCGGCGCGCCCTCGTACACATCCGGTGTCCATGTGTGGAACGGCACGGCAGAGATCTTGAACGTGAAGCCAAGGAAGACGAACAGCATGCCGAGCAGGAACACCGGTTCGGCGGCGACGTCGGCCGGCACGGTGGCCAACCCGGCGAACAGTTGCGTTCCGGCGATGCCATAGAGCAGGCTCACACCCATCACGAGTAGGGCGAACGCAACAACGCCGATGATGAAGAACTTGAGGGCGGCCTCGTTCGACTTCTCGTCGGCTTTGCGCCATCCGGCGAGCAGGAAGCCCGGCCCCGAGACGAGTTCGAGACCCACGATCATGGTGATGAAATCCCTCGACGACGCCATGACGACGGCACCGAGCGCAGCGGCGAGCAGCAGGAAGTAGTACTCACCCTCGTAGTAGCGGTCGGATTCGACGTACGCGATCGACAGCAACAGAACGATGAACACCGCTCCGATGAACAGACCCTTCAGAACGAGGGAGTACTGGTCAACAACGTAGGACCCGCCGAACAACTCCCTCGGCAGCGAACCGGTGCAGAACTCGAGGTCGTCGCACAGCGACAACGTGAAGATCGGGATGAGTGCAGCGAACAGTCCGACCATGCCAACGATCGCCCCGTAGTACTTCTCACGGGTCACGAGATCGGTGACGAGGACGGCGAGAACCGTCACCGCCAGGATGATCTCGGGGAGGATCGCGTGGTAGTCGATCACGTCATCAGCCTCCGAAGGCCTTGGCTACAAGATTGGCAACTGCGTCGTTCGTGGCACCGAGCACGATCGCCGGATAGATACCGATGGCGATCGTCATGACGACGAGCGGCGCCCATGCCATCCATTCGAACTTGTCGATGTCGTGGAACTCGTGATCCTTCCACTCGGCCGACGGTTCGCCGAAGTTGACGCTTCGCAGCATCCACAGCATGTATCCGGCGGTGAGCACGGTGCCGATGGCGGCGATCACCATGAACGTCCGGAACACGGTGACGTCGAGACCGGGCAGCGGGTTGAACGATGCGAGGAGCGACATGAACTCGCCCCAGAACCCGGCGAGCGATGGCAGGCCCAGCGACGCCATGGCAGCGAACCCGAGGATCACACCCATCTTCGGCATGAGGATCATCTGGCCGCCGAGGCGGTTCATGTCCCTCGTGTGGTAGCGGTGGGCCATCGAACCGGCGATGAAGAACAGCAGGCCGGTGATGACACCGTGGGCCACCATGCCGATGATCGCTGCGTTGATGCCGATCTCGCTCAGCGTGGCGACACCAAGCATCACGAAGCCCATGTGCCCCACGGATGAGTAGGCGATGAGTCGTTTCATGTCGCTCTGGGCGAGACACGCCAGCGATCCGTAGATGATGCCGATCACCGCGAGGAGGCCGATGAACCAGGCCCACCGTTCCGCCTCTTGCGGGAGGATGGGGATCAGGATCCGGATGAAGCCGTAGGTGCCGAGCTTCAGGAGGATGGCCGCAAGGATGACCGAACCGATGGTCGGAGCTGCGGTGTGTGCGTCGGGGAGCCAGGTGTGCAGCGGCCACATCGGCACCTTGACGGCGAAGCCGAGGAACATCGCTGCGAAGACCCAGAAGGCGAAGGCACCGGTGAACACGCCGGCGCGCCCGAGTTCGGAGAGTTGCAGGATGTCGAACGTGTTCGCTCCGACGTCGCCCGACTTGAAGTAGAGGGCCAGGAAGCCGAGGAGCATGAACGCGGAACCGAACAGCGTGAATAGGAAGAACTTGATCGAGGCGTAGATCCGCAGCTCGATCTCCCAGTGCACGACGGGCACGATGCGCATGCTGGTGTCACCCCAGATGCCGATCATGAAGTACATCGGGAGCAGCACGACCTCGAAGAACACGAAGAACAGGACGAGGTCGAGAGCGATGAACGTCCCCGTCATCCCCGTCGCGAGGATCATCGTGAGCGCCATGAGCAGCTTCGGGTTGTGCGGCTCGGGCCAATGGTTCCACGAGTAGATGACGACAAGCACCGTGATGAACGCCGACAGCACAACGAGGGGCAGGGAGATGCCGTCGATACCGATGTGGTAGCGGGCGTTGATCGCCTCGATCCACGGCAGATCGGTTCCGAACTGCATCTGTGCAGCACTTCCGTAGTCGAAGCGCACAGCGACGACGATCGCTAGCACGAAGGTGACGAGCGCCGTGATCAAGGCGACCCATTTGATTCCGGCCTCGTTGGCGCGCGGGATCGCCGCAAGGATCAATGCCCCAACGAGCGGCAGGAAGACGATGAGGCTGAGACCCCATCCGCTGTCGAACCACTCCATGTCGTCGCTCCTTCTATCAGAAGATCATGAACAGCGCGGCGATTACGACCACGCCCGCGAAACTGATTGCTGCATATTGCTGAACTCGTCCGGTGAACATCTTGCGTAAGAACCCGCCCGCGGCTTCGGTCACCGCTCCCGCCTCGTTGAACACCCCGTCGACGACGTTCTGGTCGACGGTGTTCACGGCTTCGGCAACGTGCATCGTCGCACCGGCGGTGAGGTTGGGGACCGCATCGATGACGTTCTGGTCGATCCAGAGGGTGCCGTCTGCGACGGGTCCCATGGTCGGCCGGACGATGCCGTCCATGTAGAAGTCGTCGATGTAGTACTTGTTGTCCAGGAGCGGATACAGCACCGGGATGCTGAACGTGTCCCGCTCGGCCTGGGTGTCCTTCGGTCGGAAGATGTAGAAACCGATGGCGAGAGCGCCCAGAACAACAGGAGTCACGATCATGAGCAGGCCCCAACTGGGGGAGGTGGCGTGGTGTTCGATGATCGGGAACGCGCGTACGGTGACCCAATCGGTGAACACGTGGGTCAATCCGGGCATGTTGAGGAGCCCGGCAGTGGCGGCGAAGGCGGCCAGGATCATCAGCGGCACGGTCATGACCGCCGGCGATTCGTGCGGGCTGGCATGGCCCCGGTACTTGCCGAAGAAGGTCAGCGACACGAGCCTCGCCATGTAGAAGGCGGTGATGAACGCGCCGGAGATCGAGAGCGCAACCATGAACCAGGCGGCGGCGGTCGGATTCTCCGAGGCGCTGTAGTAGGCCGAGGCGATGATCTCGTCCTTCGACCAGAACCCGGCGAACGGGAACAAGCCAACGAGCGCGGCTGTGCCGATCATGAACGTCCAGAACGTGGCAGGCAGGTACTTGCGCAGACCGCCCATGTCAGACATGTTGTTCGAGTGCACGGCGTGGATCACCGAGCCGGCGCCGAGGAACAGCAGGGACTTGAAGAAAGCGTGCGTGAAGAGGTGGAAGAGGCCGGCCGTATACGCGCCGACGCCCATCGCCGCCATCATGTAGCCGAGCTGGCTCACGGTCGAGTACGCCAGGACCTTCTTGATGTCGTCCTGGACGAGGGCGAGCAGACCCATGAAGAACAGGGTGATGGCCCCGATGATCACGATGATCGTGGAGACGTCGCCGGAGAACTCAGGCATCTGGTAGAAGGGGAAGAGCCGGGCGACGAGGTAGATGCCCGCGGTAACCATCGTCGCTGCGTGCATGAGGGCTGAGACCGGCGTCGGCCCGGCCATGGCGTCCGGGAGCCACACGTGGAGGGGGAACTGGGCACTCTTGCCCATCGCTCCGATGAACAGGGCGAGGCCGGCCCAGAAACCGAACTGGACGAGCAGCGTCTGGCCTTCGTTCATCCGTTCGAAGATCTCGGAGAACTGGAACGTCCCAGCGGAGAGCGCCATGATGATCACGCCGATGAACAGGGCGGCGTCTGCGACCTTGTTCACCATGAACGCCTTGTTGCCTGCGTCGACGTTGTCGAAGTCCTCCCAATAGAAGGCGATCAGCAGGTACGAGGAGACACCGACGAGCTCCCACCCGACGATGAGCTGGATGAGGTTCGGTGCAGAGACGAGCACGAGCATGCCGCCGGCGAACAGGGAGAACGAGGCGAAGAACCACGTGTAGCGGGGGTCACCCTTCATGTATCCCTTGGCGTAGACGAACACGAGGAAGCCGACGACACCGACGACGAAGTACATCATGATCGCCAGGCCGTCGACCAGCCATCCCCACTCGAGGGTGAAGTCCCCGATGCGGCCGATCTCGATCGACCCTTCGTACAAGATGCCTTCTTGCAGGTTCTTCCATGCAAGGACCGCCGCGTACACCGCAACGAAGGCCATCCCGAACGTCGCCATCCCCCACCCCTTCAGGGGCGAGTGCTTGCCGAAGAAGACGATGAGGAACGTGATGACCATCGGGACGACCGGGATGAGCCATGCCCACTGGGCGAGTGCGCCGCCATCGCCGGCGTGGACCTCATGGCCACCCTCTTCTGAGAAGAAGGCGAGCCAGGCGAAGAGTGGGGTAAGTGCAGCCAGCATCAGTACCTCATCACATCCAACTCGTCGACATCCGCAGAACGACGGTTCCTGAAGATCATCAGCACGATGGCGATTCCGATTCCTACCTCGGCTGCAG
>JAOZMA010000160.1 GCA_029934555.1 Acidimicrobiia bacterium
GCAACTCGAGACCTGATGCGAACACGAACACGGCCATGAGTGCCCAGTCGCGCCATACGCGAACAGGCGGATTCGGAACTCGGGGCTCGGCCAGTAGTGACCGCAGGGTGTCTCTCATTGCCGTTCATGGTAGGGAGCGATGTCGAGCGGCGCATCAGCCGAATGCATGGTTCTCCCACCACCCATTCGGCCAGGGAAGGTGTGGCCGTTCGCCTGATGCTCCCAGCGACGGAATCCCGCACGATGGCACCGAGCAACCGCCACAGAAGGAAGACCCATGCGTTCGCCAACCAAGACCAAGAGTCGCCAAAGCGGCACGACCCTGTCCCAGTCCCTCTACAAGTTGGGGCGGTCCGCCGCCCGCCATCCGTGGACCGTCATCGGTGTGTGGCTCCTCGCCTCGGTACTCGTCATCGGAGCAGCCGGTGTCTTCGGCCAGGAACTCGAGGACGCCTTCGAGGTTCCCGGTCTTGACTCCCAGCAAGCCATGGATCTTCTCGCTGCCGCCGAGTCGGATTCGGCTGGTCTCACCGCTCAGATGGTGGTGACACCGTTGGACGACACGGCAACCTTCTTCGAGTCGCCCTCGGCAAGATCCGCTCTCCTGGAGATCCAGGACGCTGTTGCGGGCCTGCCGAAGGTACTCGGCACCAGCGACCCCGCTGGCGCACTCGCCCTCGGACCCGAAGCGGCGATCAGCAGTGGGGCCGTGTCACCGGATGGTCGGATCGCACTCATCCGGATTCAGTACCCGGTGATCGACGAACTCGACGCGGGTGACCTCGACAACCTCAAGGAGCTGGGTGTTGCCGCTCGGGAGAGTTCACCGTTGCAGGTTGAAACGAGCGGTGAACTGTTCTTCTCATTCGAGGAGGGTGAGACCGGCGCCGGCGAGATGATCGGACTGATTGCCGCCGTCGTCATCCTGCTGTTTGCCTTCGGTTCGCTCATTGCAATGGGTCTGCCGATCGGGATGGCACTCTTCGGCCTCGCAATCGGTATCAGCTCGATGTCACTTCTCGCATACCTGATCGACGTTCCAAGCTGGGCACCCCAGTTGGCCGCCATGATCGGTCTCGGTGTCGGCATCGACTACGCACTCTTCCTGGTCACCAGGCACCGCGAATTTCTGGATCGAGGGATGACGGTTGTCGAAGCAGCCGGGCGCGCTGTCGCCACTGCTGGTCAGGCTGTGGTCTTTGCCGGTGGCACTGTTGTCATCGCGATCCTCGGACTCGCAGTCGCCGGTGTCCCTGCGATAACAGCAGCTGGTGTCGCCATCTCTGTTGTCGTCCTGATCATGGTCGCTGCGTCGATCACGCTGCTGCCTGCCTTCCTCAGCCTGTCAGGGCATTGGATCAACCGTCTGGGAATCCACAGGAACACGGCAACCGGACGAAGCACGGCGGGTTCACGTTGGGAGCGTTGGGGCAAGCACGTGACGAAGAACGCATGGGCGTACACGATTGGAACCACAGCCCTGCTCCTGCTGCTCGCGGCACCGGTGTTGTCATTGCGTCTCGGCTTCCCCGACGAAGGGACGCTGCCCGAGTCCCGTACCGAGCGTCGCGCCTACGACCTCGTCGCCGAAGGTTTCGGAGCAGGCATCAACGGGCCGCTTGTCATCGCGGTCGATATCTCCGACGACTCTTCCGTCCTTGGCCCCCTCGTCGACGCAGTGAGGGAGGACGGCGGAATCGCCGGCGTTGCCCCTCCAATCGTGGACTCTGAAGCAGGCGTTGCGACACTGATCGCTTTCCCCACGACGGCGCCACAAGACGAAGCAACACTCGATACGATCAAGCGGCTCAGGGCTGATGTCTTCCCGTCGGTTCTCGACGACAGTCCCGCTGTGGCACACGTTGGTGGCGCGGCAGCGAGCTTTGCCGACATCGGAGATCAGGTGAGCGATCGGCTGCCCTTGTTCATTGCTGCTGTGATCGTCCTGTCGTTCCTGCTGCTCACCGTCCTCTTCCGGTCGATACTCGTGCCGCTCAAGGCCGCACTCCTGAACCTGCTCAGCATCGGCGCCGCGTATGGTGTGCTCGTCATGGTGTTCCAGTGGGGTTGGGGCAAGGGACTGATCGGCCTCGAGGCGACCGTTCCGATCGTTTCGTTCATCCCCATGTTCATGTTCGCCATCCTCTTTGGACTCTCGATGGACTACGAGGTGTTCCTGCTGTCACGTGTCCGGGAGGAGTACCTCGCCACCGGTGACAACGACGCGTCGGTCATCCAGGGCATTTCATCCACGGCGCGGGTCATCACGTCGGCAGCGTTGATCATGATCTCGGTGTTCCTCGGCTTCGTACTGGGCGAAGACCCGGCGATCAAGATGTTCGGACTCGGACTTGCAACGGCGATCTTCGTCGATGCCACGATCGTCCGCACCATTCTCGTGCCGGCTTCGATGAAGCTGATGGGCGACGCCAACTGGTGGATTCCGGCCTGGTTGGATCGGCTGATCCCAACCGTCGACATCGAAGGCGAGGCCGCTCTCCCTGCACCGGAGATGGAGACCGCACCCGCACTGGAACCCGAGAAGGAGCTCGTCGGGGCCGGTGTGTGACGTAGCAATTGCTCCACCTGGCCCGGTCGCCGAAATCTCGCCTTCAACGAGACTGAGGCGACCGGGTCGTCTTGATCTCGCCAACGGTTTTGAAGCCGTTGAACCCGAAGATGATTCAGACCAGAACGAGATCATTCCCACCACGATGACGAACGGGGCCATTGGCATGCATCGAAACCACTCCATGGACGCGTGCCTACCGATCTGACGCGGGGATCGCTCGGCGATCGGCGTGAAGACGATCCGGACGCGACCCAGGCGATGGTTCGAAATGCAGCAACGTCGGTGGGAGTCACTTCCGGGTATCTTCAGGAATTCGAAGGCGGATCGCCACACGTGGAAATCAACGCCCCTGGATGTCATACAGCCACGATGACGCGGAGCCGCCGATGAGTATCGACTTCCTTGAAAGACACAAGACCTTCTTTGGCTGGCGCATGGTTGCGTTTGCCTCCATCACGGGGGCGATGACCGGGCCCGGTCAGACGATCGGTATCAGTGTGTTCATCGACCACTTCATCGCCGACCTCGGCATCAGTCGATCCGAAGTGTCAATGGCGTACCTCGTCGGCACGCTCGGAGCTGCACTTTTGCTGCCTCTGATCGGCAATCGCATCGACCGCATCGGTGTGCGGCGGGCGATGACGATGATCGCGACCGTGTTCGGCATCGCCCTTGTCGGCATGGCCGGCGTCAACGGACTCGTCGCCTTGGCGGTCGGATTCTTCGCCATACGCCTCTTCGGACAGGGATCCTTGACGCTGGCCAGCACGCTGGCGGTCACGCATTGGTTCGACCGACAGCGCGGCCTGGCACTCGGAATCGCCGCGACAGCCATGAGCATCCTGATGAGTCTCGTGCCGGTGATCCTGAACGTCGTCATCGAGGCATACAGTTGGCGCACCGCCTGGATCGTCGCAGCGGTGCTGGTGTGGGTCATCGTGATCCCGATCGCCCAGTGGGGCCTGATTGACCGTCCGTCGGATGTTGGCCAGTATCCCGACGGCGTGGCACCAGCCACGGACGACGCAGCGGCCGTGGCTCTGACGCCGTCGGCAACGCGCGAAGAAGCGATCAGGACCTCCCGATTCTGGATCGTTGCGATCGCCTCAGCCACCGTTGGCCTGCTGTCGACCGCGTTGAACTTCCACCAGATCTCGATGCTCGGCGATGCCGGTTTGAGCCCAACTGAGGCCGCTGCGATGTTCCTCCCGCAAGTCATCGGAGCGGCGGTCGCCGGCGTCGTCTTTGGCTACTTGGCGGATCGGCTCACGGGACGCATCCTCATCCCCATGGTGATGACCACGCTCGTGGTCAGCCTGCTGCTCACCCTTGTGCTCGAACCGGGCAGCGCCGTCATCCTCTACGCCATCACCCTCGGAGCCGCCGGCGGATCATCCCGTACCGTGACTTCGACCCTGCTCCCCCGCTGGTTCGGCGTTGGCCACATCGGCGCCATTCAGGGCAGCGCGACACTCATCACTGTCGCATCGACAGCGCTCGGACCGGTGATGTTCGCCCTCGCTAGGAATGCCACCGGCAGCTACGGCATTGCGGCGGCATGGTTTGCATTGATCCCCATTGGAGTAGCCATCGGCGCAGCAACGTTGAAACCCGCGCCGACTAGTACGGATCACGCCGACGCCGCGTAATGCTCGGTGGCTCGACGGCACTCTGCTGATCGCTAGCCGTGTCGCGCCTGACCGGTGGGTCCCGACCTGCACACGCACAGCTGCTCAGGACTGAGTGGGGAAGGCTATCCAGACGAATCGGTCGAAGTGTGGAATGGCGAACTCCGCCCAGCCGCAGCGGGCCGCGTAGATCATGCCGTCGGCCATCAGCCGATCTCGGAACGCCGCCACCTGCGGGGTCGACTTGCCGGCAGCGGCTGCGACATCCCCGACTGGTGCGCCCAGGTCTTCGGTACACCGTGCACCGAGAAGTTCTCCCGATGCACGCGGATGGTCTCGGTTCTTGACGCCTCGTCCCGCACCGCGCGGGCACAGCGATCACGGTGTCTCGCCGACCAAGATACAACCCAGAAGACGTGGCCCATGTCCTCAACTGTTGCGAACTTGGCGCGGTGACACCCCCGCAATACGGGGGTCTCAGCAGCACGCCCGGAGGGACTCGAACCCCCAACCTCCTGATTCGTAGATCTCCAAGCAGTGTCCACAGGCGTCCACAGCCGACCACAGAAGTCCAGAGCGGTTGGCTCCCAGATTGGCTCCCAACGGGGCCGAGGGAACAGGTTCAGACATTCGCTAGACGGTGCCGTCGAAGGCGAACAACCGACGACCTGCGCTCGTCGATGCCACTTGGTCATGGCTCCCAAGGTGCGCGGTGTGAGGAGCCATCTTCGAAGACGAGGCCGAAGCGTTTGGTCTCCGTCAGATCTTTGAATCTGTTGGCGATCCGTTCGCTCAACACCGGATCGGCGATCTCGTCAATCAGGTCTCGATCTCGGTTGCCCGCGGTCACCTCTGCCTTTCGCTCGGCACGGCCGAGCCTCGCCCACACGATCGAGTCAATGTTGCCGACGGCGCACAAACTCGTCGAACATCGGGACGGTGAAGTCGATAACGCCGTAACGCGGCGAGTAGCACAGACCCCGTTTGATAAGCGTGTCGCGAAGCGGGCCGACCTGGGTCGTTGTCTTTCCCATCGCGGCGGCAACGTCGCCGGATCCGTATGGTCCCGCCCCCAACGATGCCATCGCAGAGATGTACGCACGCTCGCCGTCACTGGTCCGATCGATCCTCACTCGGAAGAAGCCTGTGTCGAGTTCGTTGACGGCGATCGGGATCGCTGCCTCGACGTCCTCTTCACTGATGGTGTCGGGACCGGGCGCGACGTCCCAGGCCTGCTTGCCGAATTCCTGAAGGAAGTACGGGTAGCCCTCGGCGGCTTCGACGACGCTGTCCAAAGCCGCTGCGTTCCAGCGGACGCCCTCGTTCTCAGCTGGCGTCGATAGTGCGACGTGCGACTCGGCA
>JAOZMA010000161.1 GCA_029934555.1 Acidimicrobiia bacterium
GGTCCTCTGCGTTGGCCCTCGACAGCGGCCGCAGCCGGGCCGACCGTTCCGCACAGTCGGACGATCTCGTCGCACTCCGGCGGGCGGCGGCGATCCACCCGACCGCTTCAGACTTCGAGCAGTGGCTCACCGAGATGATCGACCGATCAGGTCCGGACGGCGTGACACTATCGACGGTGCATCGAGCGAAGGGCCTCGAATGGGATCGGGTGCTCGTGTTCGGTGTGGACCGCGGTCTGATCCCACACGATCTCGCAACGGACATCGAGGAGGAGCGACGGATCCTCCATGTGGCGATCACGCGAGGCGTCGAACAGGTCACGATCCTGTCCGACGCCGACAACCCCTCCCGATTCCTCGACGAACTCACAGGAGAGGCATCACGAACAGCCGAGCCGAGACCCACAAAGCGCAGGAAGATGCCTGAGCGCAGTTCAAAGGGAATCGACGTCGAGATGGGCGAGACCGTTGTGGTCCAAGGTGGCATCAGCGGGGTCGTTGCAGAGTTCGACACGGACGGTCTGTGGATCGAAGTCGAAGGAGGAGGCCAGTTTCAGGTCCGATGGGGTGATGAGATCAGGGCGGGCAGTCGCAAGGGAACTCTCATACCGGAGCCGGACACCGTTACCCCCGATGCCGACCTCGTGGAGCGGTTGAAGACATGGCGACTCGAGACGGCCCGGGCGACCGGGATGCCGGCCTATGTGATCCTCCATGACGCGACGATCGAGACGATTGCAGGGATTCGGCCGCAAACGGAGACGCAGCTTGCCTCGGTTCCCGGCATCGGACCGGCGAAGCTCGAGGCGCACGGCGACGCGATCCTCGAGATCTGCGCCGAGTGACCGGTGCTCTGCGGACCCTCCTGGTCTCGTAGGTGCACATGCCTGCCCTCACAGCCCAGAGAAAGGCGGACGTCCTACGGCTCGGGGTTGGCCGCGTAGACGGTCCACGCCTGGTTCTGCAACCGGCCGAGACCGCCCCTGGTGCCGACCCAGATGCTTCCATCCCCGCCGACGGCGATCGACGTCACCTGTTGATGAGGAAGGCCGTCGCCGGCGAGGTAGATGGTCCAGCCATCGCCACCGAGTTGGCCGAGCACGCCGCCCGAGCCGACCCAAACGGTCCCGTCGGTGTCTGCGGCCACGGCCGTAACCCAGTCGCCGGGGAGCCCATCGTCGGACGTGATCGCAGTCCATTCATCGCCGGCGAAGCGGCCGAGGCCACCACGCGTGCCGACCCAGACGATGCCATCGCTCGCGATGGAGATTGAGTTGATCCAGTCGTTGGGGAGACCATTCGCGGTTGAGTAGGAGTGCCAAACACCGTCACGGACGCTGCTCAATCCACCGTTTGTCCCGATCCACAACGTCCCGTCCGGTGCGAATGTCAGCGTCGTCACGCGGCCGTCGTAGAGCCCGTCGTCTGTGACAAGGCCGGTCCAGGTCTCTCCGTTGAGTCGGCTCACTCCGAAGATGGTCCCCGCCCATACGGTCCCGTCACCGTCGATCGCCAGGTCGTTCACCCAGTTACTGGGGAGTCCCTCGTCGACGCCGTGCCGGTCCCAGAGGCCGTCGTCGAGGAGACCCGCCCCGAAGTTGGTCCCGGTCCAGACAGCCTCGTCGACGACCGTGACCGAGTTGACGAGATCGTTCGGGAGACCGTCGAGGGAGGAGTAGTTGGTCCACGTGTCCCCGGAAAGATGGCCCAGCCCGTCGTTCGTGCCGACCCACACCGTGCCGTCGTTGGCCACCGCCACCGACGTCACCCAGTTGTTCGGGAGCGCAGCGGGAAGATCGTCTGGGGGTGCACCGTCGGATGAGCAACCGGCGACGATGACCGCTGCCGCGATAACGCCGGTGAGAACTCGAATCCCCCTAATAGCCGCCCCCGAGCTTTCGGTGATCCCACGAAGCGATCTTTGCCGGTTCCACAACGACCGCCGTGTTCTTCGATGCGAATCGACCGAAGGCGGCTTCGAGTTCTTCCTCGGAGAGTTCGACGGGTTCAGGTCCGACCATCGCGTACTTGGCGGCGAGGCGTCCGTAGATGGCGAGAACGTAGGCAGGGTCTTCAACAAGACGGGCCTCTGCCCTGATCATCACGCCCCGGAGCTCTGCATAGTCGTCTCCGTCTTCCGCAAGAACGGTGAGGCGAGGATCGCGTTGGAGGTTGACGATCTTCTGCGACCTGGTGAATGAACGGAAAACGATCTTGTCGTCTTCCATCACGAACCACATAGGAGCGAGGTGCGGCCAGCCGTCGCTGCCGATCGTCGCCACCTCGAGGATCGCAGTTTCGTCGAGGAAGGCGGTCATTTCCTCGCCTGTCATGGTGATGTCTTTGCGCGCCATGGGTTCAACGGTACCGCACCCGATGGTGCAGTCATTCCCGGTGGCCCGGAACACGACCGCGCCCGCTAGCGTTCATGGTCAAGCGCTCCGGCACGGGCGACCCATCGGGCGGTTGAGGCCGAGGAGAGCGCTGTCCCGCTGTTGCCACGCGTCCCCCAACCCGGAGGGTGGGGAGAGAGGAGCGATCGATGAACAAGATCACAGCGCCGGAGATTCGCGCCAGGAAGGGCAAGGCGAAGATCCGGATGGTGACGGCATACGACTATCCGATGGCCAAGATCGCGAGTCGGGCCGGAGCGGACATCATCCTCGTCGGCGACTCGGTCGCCAACGTCGTCCTCGGGTACGACGACACGCTCTCCGTCGACATGGACGTGATGGTCCATCACACCGCCGCTGTCACGAGGGCCGAACCCGACGCGCTCGTTGTCGGAGACATGCCATGGATGAGCTTCCACGTGTCTCCCGAGGACACCGTCCGCAACGCCGCTCGATTCATCCGCGAAGGCGGAGCCGCCGCCGTGAAGATCGAAGGCGGCCGCAAGCGCCTCGATGTGGTCGCTGCCGTTCTCGCCGCAGAGATCCCGGTCATGGGCCACCTCGGGCTCACGCCACAGTCGGTGAATGCCATGGGTGGATATCGGGTTCAGGGGAAGAAGGTCCAAGCAGCGTACGAGATGATCAGCGACGCCCATGCCCTTGCAGATGCTGGCGTGTTCGCCATCGTGCTCGAAGGGGTTCCTGATCGGGTGGCGCAGATCGTGACCGCAGAAGTCCAGATTCCAACGATCGGGATCGGCGCCGGTTCGGGGTGCGATGGACAGGTGCTCGTCATGCACGATGTCCTCGGTCTCGGCGGCGGGGATCATCTCCCGAAGTTCGTGCGACCATACGCGGACCTCGCCGGCGATGCGGTCGATGCGCTCGAGCGGTTCTTTGCCGACGTCGAGTCCGGAGCGTTCCCGTCGGAAGATGAGACCTACCACATGCCGGACGAGTCGTTCGAGATCCTCCGGGACCTCGTTGAGTCGGAGACAACCGTCGACCGCTGACCTTGGAGCACGGTAGGTTTCGGGTCGTGACGTTCCGCTCCCTCTTGATACTCGCCGTTTCGATCGTTCTGCTGGTCGCCGCCTGTGGATCGGAAGAAGAGGCGGGATTGGACGGGTTCGATGTGACGGCGATCACCATCGACGGGCAGCAGATGTCGGTGGCGGTAGCGGACACGCCGGAGCTGCGGTCACAAGGACTCATGGGCGTCGACGATCTCGGAGGACTCGACGGGATGCTCTTTGCCTTCGAGGAGACGACCGACGGCGGTTTCTGGATGAAGGACACGCTCATCGCCCTCGACATCGCGTTCTTCGACTTGGGCGGTTCTTTCGTCGACGCTTTCACGATGGACCCGTGCACGGAGGATCCATGCCCGGTGTATCACCCGTCGGGCACCTATCGGTACGCGGTAGAGACCCCGGTCGGAGACCTGAGGTTCGTGGGAGAAGGATCGGTCCTCGAACTCAGCGACTGAGAGAAACGTTTGTGCTTGGAACCACTCCTGGTGTGGTCGTAGGCACAAACGATGGAAGGGTGGTCGAGGCCCCGGTGGCTACCGGACGCCTGGCGGTACACTTCCCGCCGTACACGCCGTCCGTCTCTCGGAGCGGCGACCAACGCGGCCCTTCTTGGCTGCCAGATCCTGTCCCTTCGGGGACCATTCGCATAGCGAATGCCCAGAGGAGTTGATATCGATGCGCTCTTACGAGCTGATGATCATTCACCGACCCGACATGGTCGAGTCGGATGTCCGCAAGCAGGTCGAGGAAGTCTCCGCGACTATCGACACCAGCGGCAACGTAACCGGGACCGATTTCTGGGGGAAGCGCCGCTTCGCCTACGAGATCGACCACATGAACGAGGGCTACTACTCCGTCCTCGACTTCGAGGGTGACACCGTCCTCGTCGACGCGCTCGGCCACGCACTCTCGCTGTCCGATGCCGTCGTCCGTCACAAGATCATTCGAAGGACCGATCGAGAGGGTTGATTCCTGTCACACGCTCCCCTCATGATGGGGGAGTACGGGAAGAGAGAAGAGAGAGAACATGAGCAATGTGAACAGTGTGACCTTGATCGGCAACCTCACCCAGGATCCCGAACTCCGATTCACGCCGAGCGGCGTGGCGATGACCAAGGTGAGCTTCGCCGTCAATAAGCGATATCAGAGCCAGGGTGAGTGGAAAGAGGAGACGAGCTTCTTCAACGGCACCTGCTGGCGTGACGTCGCCGAGAACGTAGCGGAGTCCCTCACCAAGGGAATGCGTGTCATCGTGGTTGGCGAGCTCCAGCAACGCTCCTGGGAGACCCAGGAGGGCGAGAAGCGCTCAACGATCGACGTGGACATCAAGGAGATCGGCCCGTCGATTCGCTGGGCCACCGCAACGGTCACGAAGACCCCGCGTTCCGATGGCGGATGGTCGAGCCAGGGACAGGGGCAAGATCAGCCTGCAGCCCCCGTCGCTCGCCAGAACCCCGGGCCCGACGAGGCACCCTTCTAAAGGAGAACATCGATGGCAAAGACAAGAAGTACACGGACGAAGCGGCGCCGCCCCAGCGAGGACAGGGGCAGGCGGAAGCGCATTGTCTACCGGTTCAAGGAAAACGAGTTCGTCGACTACAAGGACGTCGCGCTGCTGCGTAAGTTCATGTCCGATCGAGGCAAGATCCGTTCTCGCCGAGTCACCGGTTTGAACGAGAAGCGGCAGCACCAGGTCGCCACGGCGATCAAGAACGCCCGTGAAATGGCGCTGCTGCCGTACCTCGCGACGAGGCCGAGTAAATGAAGCTGATTCTCACGAAGGACGTCGTCGATCTCGGTAACAAAGGTGACGTTGTCGATGTCTCCGATGGATACGCTCGCAACTATCTCGTCCCGCGATCGTTCGCCGTCAAGGCGACCGAGGGGGCGCTCCGCCAGGCTGACTCCATGCGAGTCGCTCGCGAGGAGGCGCTGCTCGCTGCCCGTCAAGAGGCAGAGGGCTACGCCCAGTCGCTCACCGGCACCAGGGTTGTCGTTGCGGCTCGTTCCGGTGACGAAGGCAAGCTGTTCGGATCGATCGGCGATGGAGACATCGCTGCTGCGATCTCCAAGTTCACCGGGATTGACGTCGATCGCAAGATCGTCCGGATCGAGGGT
>JAOZMA010000162.1 GCA_029934555.1 Acidimicrobiia bacterium
CTCTCATCGAACAGCTCACCAGAATGGGGCTCTTCGATCCGCTCGTTCCCGCTGTATTCCCGACCGAGTACGACGCCCTTGATCACGCCCTGATGTGGACGCGGGGAGTGTGGTCGGGGGGCGGCGTGCAAGCGACACGACTCGACGTGCTCATGTCTGGAGTCGTCTTCACACACCGCTTGACGAACCGGGATATCGAAGCCGGGACGGTGGCCTCCGATCCCGATCTGGACGTGCTCGGCGTCGACGTCACCGATGTCGGCGAATCGCTGACGATCCCCGGTGTGGGAATCGTCAGAACGTCGTTCGGCGACGAGGTCGACGGGCATGGTTGGAAGCAACTCGTCGGGCCTGCCGGATGGCTGGAGGGCTTCGATGCGGGAGAGCTCGTTGCGTTTGTACGCCACCCCGAGGGTCGTCTCACATTGGAGTCCGTCGTCGACGTCGAGGAGGGCACGGCGGAGACCGAGGCACTCGAGGCCGCTTTCGAGGCGGAGCAACTGACCGACAACGCCGGCGTCGACACCTTCCCGATGATGGTCAACCTCCTGGTATCCAATCCGACTCTCTTCCGCCGCCCCGTACCACCGGTGGGTGAGCTCCTGGCTCGAACAGGCCTCGAGGCACGCCGCGAGCACATCGGTTCCGCGGACCTTGACTGGCTCCCTCCCGGGATCGCCATGGCCTTTGTGAAGGGCGCTCTCCTCGCCGATGCCTACGGCATGGAGTATTGCTGCCGATCGACCCTCGCCACGGTCATCGATGCGTGGAAGGACTTCGGTTTTCTCAACCGACCGATCGACGATCCCGAAGCGGTCGTCGCAGCGCTCAATCACGGTGGCACGCTCTTCGCGTTCGGAACCTGGGCATATCTCACGTGGGGAGCGTTCCCCCGCCTCGAAGCGTTCCTCGAGGAACTCGCTGACCGTACCGGTCGCCGCGCCGGCCCGGCCCTCTACCTGGTGGCGGAGATGCGGATGTGGAACGGCGATCTCCTCGGGGCGGAAGCCGTCGCCGACCGGGCTCTCAATTATGACCCGGACAACGTCGAGGCCACGGCCCTTCTCGCCAGGCTGGCATCGATCCGCGGCAACGGCAAGGAGGCGTTGCGCCTGCTCCGCAAGTTCGATCCCGGTCAGCCCGATGTCGAGTTCCTCAGCAGCCTGTTCGACCCGTACCCGGATGCTCGCCGCAACGATCCATGCCCGTGCGAATCGGGACTGAAGTACAAGGTTTGCTGCGCGGTGCACCCCCAGATCAACGGGTCGCAGCGCACCCAGTGGCTGTCCCACAAACTGCGGACGTTCATTAGTACGCCCAGACGTGAAGCAGACACCATGGAGTTAGCCCGCATCGCCGCCGAGGTGGATGAGCGCAGCGACGAACGGGACGTTGAACGGTTCGCCGATGACCCCTTCATCCTCGACGTCGCTGCACTCGACGCCGCTATCCATGACTTCATCGCCCAGTGGGGGCCGCTCCTGCCCGACGACGAACGCGACACGATCGAGCTGTGGGCACTCAGCGATCGCCGTCTGTGGGAGGTCGCCGGCGATCCCCACGACTTCCTCATCCCCCTTCGGGACACCGCAACCGGAGAGGTGATCGACGTGTACGACGAACTCGGTTCCGGAACGATGCACAGCGGGGCTCTTGTGCTCGCCCGGGTCGTGCCTGCGTTCGGTGCCGATCGTGTGATCGGAACGCCACTCGCCATCGACATCCGTCACCGCGATGGACTGCTCGAACTCCTCGACGACTCGCCCGATGCTGAGGATTTCGCCGCCTGGTACGGGTTCGTGGCGGCACCGCCTCGCATGTCGACGACGGAGGGTCAGGAGATGGTGAGCTGTGTGACAGTGGCAGATCCATCCGGGCTCGGTTGGGAAGTGCTCGGGGAAGCGCTCGACGAGCTCTTCGAACGGACCGACGAGGGTGAATGGTCATGGACGTTCGCCAACTACAAGGACGAGAACGTGTTGCGCGCGTCGTTGTTCCGGAAGGACGACGTCCTCGTCATCGCGACACTCTCCGAAGAACGCATGGACGACGTCCTCGACGCGCTGCCGGACATGGACATCGTCGAAGACGAACGCGTGCCGATCAGGTCACCACGTGATCTCGAGCAGCTCCGGTCGCCGGGGGCGCAACCTTCCGAACCCGTGGAGATGACACCCGAGCTTGAGGAATTCATGCGCGGGCGGATGCGCGAGATGGAGGACTATTGGCTTGACGAGAGTATCCCGGCACTGACCGGTCTGACACCCCGGGAGGCAGCGGCCGACCCGACCCGTCGCGAGGATCTCATCACACTGCTCAACTCCTTCGACCACATGACGGATGGATCGGACTTCAGTGGGTTCGACGCTGACCGGTTGCGACGCGAGCTGGGTCTGAGCTGACCGTCGTTGTGGCACGACGAATCGAAGTGCCCGCGACTCGTGACCAGGTGCAGTTCAACAGTCCGTTGCATCCCGAAGAGCTCGGCAGGTTTCGGCGAGCCGGACCGCTCCCAGTGTTGCGACTCTCCGGTGGAAGGACTCCCGTGGCAGCGTGTGGAGATTGTCGAAGTTGACGAAGCTCACGGTGGGCACACCGTCTGCTTCCGGGGTCAGCTCCACTTCGGAGACAACACCACGCCGGATCCGTGTCAGCGCGGCAACGACGATGGATCCAATGCGGTCGGCGACGGGACCCCGCGTGAGGATCAGGACCGGCCGGTCGCCACCGGGGGTAGCGGCGAACCAGATCTCACCGCGTTGCATCAGCCCAGTCCGTCCAGTCCTCCGCCGGTCCCCAATCGGCGGTCTCCCCGAATGCCTGCTCGTCGTTGGTGAGAGGCCTATCGAGCCATGCGCCGATGTCTCCCTCCGCTTGAAGGCGCACAAGATGTCGGCGAAGCGCCTCACGAAGAAGCTCGGAACGGTCGATCCCAAGGCGATCAGCCCAAACCGTGGCGTCGGCGGCTTCCTGATCACCGACTCTGAAACTCAACATCGTCATACCTCCACTCTATGTTGTATGACAACACTGTCAAGGCAACAAGCGGTGCTGTCATTGCCCGGCTCCATCACGGCGAACGTATCAGCCGCCCAAGACACGAAACGCGACGACCAGTCCGTTCAGAGGGATGGCGCCGAGAGTCCTCGACCGTTCTCTCCGGATGGTCCCCCACATCCGGAGACGATTCGATTGGCTCGCATCGCCTTCAGGAGTCTGGAAACTGCGCCTGATCTGACATACGGTGTCACGATGAACGAGATCACCCAACCAGATCGCCGCAATCGGGGAATCTGGATCCGCGAGGAGAGGGCTTGCCACGCTGATCTCCTCAATACCGACCAAAACCTCTTGTCATGCATACTTGCCAGATGTACGATATTCCTGTCAAGGAGAACAGCACTCCACTCCGGCAGAGGTGTACCGATGCAAGCGGCGCATGCAATTTCGTCGATCATCCCATCGAGTCACGGAGCCGTGCTCGAAGTCCTTGCCCGCACGGATACATCGCTCTCGGCACGTGCCGTCGCTCGACTCACCGACGGACGCGTGAGCCACACGCAGGCCAACACCGTCCTCAAGTCTCTGAAAGCGGCCGGCATCGTCACATGCGAGACTCACCCACCGGCCATCCTGTACTCCCTCAACCGGCGACACGTCGCTGCTGACGCTGTCGTAGCTCTGGCCTCGATGCGCACCGTTCTCTTCGACCGGATGCGCTCCACCATCACCTCGTGGGATCCGGAACCCGCTGCAGCGTGGGTGTTCGGTTCCTTCGCTCGAGGGGAAGCGCATACAGACAGCGATATCGACATCCTGGTCGTCCGTCCCGATTCGGTCGGCGAAGATGACCCTGCATGGCAAAGGCAGATCACCCGGTTCGATCAAGACGTTCGTGACTGGAGTGGAAATGATTGCAACACCATCGAGTTCGGTCGGCGAGAATTCGCCGAACTGGTCGCATCGAGTGAGCGACTCCCCACGGATGTGGCCGACGACGGGATCCACCTCTTCGGTGATCCCGTACCCAGAGGTGCGATCCGGCGAGGGCAGGCATGAATCCACTTCTGATCGCCCGACGACACCTCGATAAGGCGAGAGAGTTCCTCGAGGCAGCGGAGGTCTCGCTCGACCTCGACATGCTCAACGCCGCCACTTCGAACGCGGTCGTTTCGGGCATCAATTCGAAGGACGCTATCTGTCTCCACCTAACCGGACGGACACAGAAGAATCGGAACCACGCAGATGCCGCGGCAGAACTGAAGCGGGCAGGCAAGCGTGCCGGAGATCTGGCGCCGACGCTCACCCGGCTGCTCAAGACCAAGAGCAAGGCCCAGTATCAGAGTGTGCCGGTCACCCGCCCCGCCGCGGTCAAAGCCATCCAGCAGGCCACGACTCTGTTCAGCGAAGCGCAGGACATCGTCACTTCGTAGATCAGAGAGTCACTGCTGCCCACAGGCGTCATGTCTTGCCGCGACACTTCCAGATAATCCTGTTTCGGCTCCCGGCTGGTGGGAGTAGGTTTGAGGATGGGCCCCGTGCCCGCGGGCACGAATCCGGCCCGGAACCGAGGTGAGGCACAGATGCACACCGAGGTAACACGCACGTATCCCGTGGCAGTGAAGATCGGTTTCGACTACTGCGACGACTTCAACACGTGGCCGTTGTGGTACTCGAGCATGACCGAGCTCATCGCCCCGGAGAAGGCGAGATGGTTGGAGCCGGGGGACGAGGTCCGTTTCGGCTACAAGCTGCTCGGCCGTCGTATCGAAGGCGTGACCATTCTGGATAAATCCATCGACGGCGAGTTGGTGTGGTTCCACACGGAAATCCCGGGGTTGCCGGTGGTCCACTTCGCATACCACTACGCGGGGATCGAGCCGGAGCGGTTCGAACTGCGCGTGGAGTTGGAGACCGAGGAGCCGACGAGCTTCTTCGGCAGGACCGTCGACCGCATGGTGATGCCGCGAGCGCTCGAGCGGGATCTCAGAGCAAGTATGGACAACCTGGCGGACATCTTCGCTGCAAGGCTCTTCGAATAGACGGATGAAGCTGAACCGATCGGCGCCTCTCCGACGCCGGTCGGTTCGCGCGTCCGGACCGACCGCGGCCGGGGTCGTTTCCTTAGACCGCTTCCGTCATCCTCTCGGGCGACCGACGGGGAGGAGATAGAAGGGTCCGTGGTCGGTCGGCAGATCGACGAGTTCCGAGACGGCGGTGTCGTCGAACGCTCCGACCGGGACCGCGTCGAGGCCGAGGGCGGTGGCCTGGAGCATCAGGACACGCGATTCGATTCAGTGGAAGAGTCAAAGCACCACGGATGTGCGATAGCCCAGATCAGCCACGACGGGTACGAGGATCTTCGTGAGGCCCCCGAGCGGACTGATCAGATCGGCGTAGGGGGCAAGAGCCCCGCTGTCGTGGTCCCACAGCACAATCGCCGTCCCGGGTGGATACACCGACGAGGACCACGCGAGTCCATCCAGGTTCGGGAAGCGTTTGCGAATCTCGCGCGCCCACTTGCGAGATTGGCTACGAGGACT
>JAOZMA010000163.1:0-1191 GCA_029934555.1 Acidimicrobiia bacterium
AGTGAGTTTGGTCTCGATGCTGCTGAACGTGACGTCGCTTCCGTCAACCATGAAGGTGGCCAACGTGTCGATTCCGTCGAAGCAGCCCTGGCACTCTCCGGGTGGGAGACGCTTCTTCAAAGCTGCGAGGTCGGTCGTGCGGACGGTGTTGTGGAGTGTCGCGACCAGTTCTGGATCGATCGATCCGACATCGACCGGTTGAGCAGCGTTCTCTCCGGCCCGGTAGGCCTCGACGGTCCCATCGCCAAGCACGACGAAGCGCTCACAGTTCGGACCCATCATCGCGCAGCCACCGGTGAGTTCAGCCACAAGGACCACGGAGTCGCTGCCAGGACCCGGTGGTAGAGGCACGGACGTCGTCGTGGACACGGTCGCAGCGGTGGTGCAGGCGGTGAACAGGAGAGCCAGAATCGGTATGAGACGAATCATGCAACTCGGACGCTCTGACGTGGGGTATCGGTTCCCGGCAGGATCGGATGGTCGATGATGCCGGGCGTGCGGACGAGAAGCGGATAGGCTCCCCGCCGATGCTCTCTCTGCTGTTGGTCCCGCTTGGTCTGATCGTCGGTGTGCTCGCTGAACGGGTCGCAACCGATCGATCCTTCGAATCCATGGTGGAGAAACCCGGGCGCACACCGTACGTCGCTCTGATCACCGCCATTCTCTTCCCTCTGACGGCGATCCTGGTTGGGATGGACTGGGTGCTTCCCTCCTATCTGTGGTTCGTTGCGGTGACCGTGACGTTGACCTTGACCGACATCGACACGAAGCTCATTCCGAACCGCATCCTCTTCCCGGGTACGGTCGTCGGTGCCGTGCTACTGACGGCGGGAGCGCTCATCGAGAGCGGACCGATTCTGAGAGCGTTCGCAGGCGGGGCCATCTACTTCCTCGTGCTCCTGGTGGTCGCCCTTGCCGCACGCGGAGCCTTCGGCTTCGGCGATGTCAAACTCGCGTTTCTCCTCGGTCTGTTCACTGCGTATCGGTCATGGGAGACACTCATCGTGGCCGTTTTCGCGGCGTTCCTGCTCGGGGGACTTGTCTCGCTCGTGATCATCGTGTTCCGCCTCAAAGACCGAAAGGACTCGATCCCGTTCGGTCCGTATCTCGTCGGCGGCGCGTACATAGCGATCGCCTGGGGCGCAACGATCGCCTCCTGGTATTTGGGCAGTTGAACGTGACAACAGAGCA
>JAOZMA010000163.1:1201-5539 GCA_029934555.1 Acidimicrobiia bacterium
TGACAATGGCGCGCACCCCTGCCACGATGTTCCGATGATCAGATTCCTCACCGCAGGCGAGTCACACGGGCCGGCGCTTACAGCCATCGTTGAAGGCGCTCCGGCCGGCCTCGCTGTCGATGCCGAAGGCCTCGCAGAAGAGCTGGCTCGGCGCAGACTCGGCCACGGTCGTGGACCCCGCATGCGCTTGGAGAAGGACGAGATCGAGATCCTGGGTGGCGTCCGGTTCGGTCGAACGCTTGGCGGTCCGATCTCCGTGCTGATACGCAACACCGAGTGGGAGCGTTGGTCGGAGGAGATGTCGCCCGGCGAGGGGTCATCCCGACGTGTGATGACATCCCCGCGGCCCGGCCACGCCGACCTACCGGGGATGATGAAGTACGACACCCACGACGCCAGGAACGTCCTCGAGCGTGCCTCAGCACGTGAGACGGCCGCCAGGACGATCGCCGGCTACGTCTCCAAGATGCTGCTCGCCGAGGTCGGAGTCACGATCCTGAGCCACGTGGTTCAGATCGGTTCGATCGTCTCCAACGCGGATCTTCCTGAGCCTGGTGACCTTGAGCGGATCGATGCTTCCCCGGTGCGATGTGGTGACGAGGAGAGCGAACAGGCGATGGTCGCAGCCGTTGACCTGGCGAAGAAGGAACGGGACACGCTCGGAGGCGTGGTTGAGGTTCTGGCATATGGGGTCCCGGTTGGCATCGGTAGCCACGTGCATTGGGACCGACGTCTCGACACGGCTATCGCTGCCGCGCTCATGTCCATCCAGGGAATCAAGGGTGTGGAGATCGGCGACGGATTCGCGTCGGCAGGACGGCCCGGCTCCCTCGCTCACGACGAGATCCTTCCTGTCGAAGGAGTCTACGAACGGGCGACTAATCGTGCGGGCGGGATCGAAGGCGGCATCAGTAACGGGAACGTGATTCGGAGTCGCGCTGCGATGAAGCCCATCTCGACCTTGATGCGACCACTGGCCACCGTGGACGTAACTACGGGAGAGGTGTCCGTCGCCTTCCGCGAGAGGAGTGACGTCTGCGCCGTGCCTGCTGCCGGTGTCGTTGCGGAACAGATGGTTGCCATCGCAATCGCCGGCGAGATGCAGCGAGTCTACGGAGGCGATACTGTCGATGCCTTCGTCGATGCAGACATCGCACATCGGCGACGTCTCGCCGAATTCTGATGGGACATGTCTGGCTGATCGGCATGATGGGGAGCGGGAAGACGAGCGTCGGACGATTGCTGTCCGAACGCCTGGAGCTTCCGCTCTACGATACGGACGCCACCGTAGAAGCGAATGCCGGGCAGACGGTCGGTGAGATCTTCAGCCACCTCGGAGAGCCACGGTTTCGCGAACTAGAGAGCCTGGCCGTGCGGGTAATCGCGTCCCAGGATGACGGGATCGTTTCGACAGGTGGCGGGGTCGTGCTCGATTCATCGAACGTGGAAGCCATGCGAGAGAGCGGAACAATTGTGTTGCTCGATGCCGATGTTGGCACGCTCACTGCGCGAGTCGGTACTGCCGCAGAGCGACCGCTGATAGCGAAAGATCCTGAGCGTTATCTCCGTGAGCTCGCGAGCGCCCGCGGGGCTGTCTACGAAGACGCTGCCCACGTTGTTGTTGACGCTACCGGTTCGATTGAAGATGTGGCCCATCGTGTGGAGGCAGCATGCAGCGTTTCGTGATCACCGAAGGCGATGAGCCGGTCTCTGAGATCTTGATCGGTCGCGGTCTCATCCCAGAAATGGCGAGATATCTGCCTCAGAGAGAGGACCGCAGACAGGTCGCCATCCTGGCTCAACCGACCGTGCTTCCATTGGCCGACGCGGTCGTGGCGTCGTTGCTGGAGCAGGATCTCGACGTATCGGTGATCCCGCTGCCGGACGGAGAAGCTGCGAAGACGCTTTCGATCGTCGAGGACATCGCCCTGGACCTGAATCGCCTCGGGCTGACCCGTGCTGACACGATCTTCGGCATCGGTGGGGGAGCCGCGACCGATACCGCGGGATTCGTCGCCGCCACGTACCTGCGGGGCATCGAGTGTGTCCTTGCTCCGACGACGTTGCTCGGCGCCGTGGACGCAGCCGTGGGCGGAAAAACCGGTGTCAACGTTGGGGGAAAGAACCTCGTCGGGGTGTTCCGTCACCCGGCACGCGTGTTGATCGACATCGACGTTCTCGAGGCGCTTCCGATGGTCCTTCTCAGGCAAGGCACCGCTGAGGCACTCAAGACAGGATTCGTCGGGGATCCCGACCTCGTCGAACTCTATCGTGAACATGGAATCGATGCGCCCCTCGAAGAGGTCGTCGGACGGGCCATTGGGGTCAAGGCCCGGGTGGTCTCTGAGGACTTCCGTGAGGGCGGACTCCGAGCCGTTCTCAACTACGGGCACACCGCCGGGCATGCCGTAGAAGTCGCCGCCGGGATCAGCCACGGCGAGGCTGTGGCGATCGGGATGGTCGCTGCAGGAGTCGTGGGGGAGCAGACCGTGGGATTCGATCGTCGTGCGGAACAGGAGCAGTTGATCGCGTCACTCGGTCTACCCACACGTTCACCTGACGTGGATCTGGGGGAGATCGAGCGACTCATGTTGCTCGACAAGAAGCGAGACACCGGCGGCATCCGATTCGTTGTGCTCGAAGACTTCGGGGTTCCCCGAGTCGTACACCCCGACGACGCTACCGTACGAGCCTCGCTGCACGCCATAGGCATCGATTGAAGACGAGGAGCCCCCACCGATGATCTCGACGAACGACGTCAAACCAGGCATGTCCCTGAACCTCCCTGAGGGACTGTTCCAGGTTGTCGACTACCAGCATGTGAAACCCGGCAAGGGCAAGGCCTTCGTTCGCATGAAACTTAAGAACCAGATCACCGGTGCCGTGATCGACCGCACGTTCCGTGCCGGCGAGAACGTTCCGAAGGCGACCATCGACCGCCGCGACTTTCAGTACCTCTTCAGGGACGACATGGGTTTCAACTTCATGGATGGCGAGACCTTCGAACAGATCGCTCTCTCAGATGAAGCCGTCGGAGAAGCCGCCTCGTACATCGCCGACGGGATGACGGTTCGACTGTCGATCTACGAAGAGAGGCCGATCGGTATCGAACTCGGAGCGGCGGTGGAGCTTGAAGTAACGCACGCAGAACCCGGAGTCAAGGGCGACCGCGTGTCGGGAGCAACCAAGCCGGTCACGCTCTCGACGGGCCTCGTGGTTCAGGCTCCACTGTTCATCGACATCGGTGACGTGTTGAAGATCGATACGCGCACGGGGAACTACATCACGCGAGTGTCGTGAGCAAACAGGACGCACGCGAGCAGGCTCTCGGGCTGCTGTACGCCGCAGACCTCGACCGTGGGTCCGACCCGGTGGAACCAACCGGGCGAGCCGGTCGTCTCGCAGTCGGCGTGCAGGAGCATCTTCCAGAGATCGACGCCGAGATCAACACCCATTCCACAGGCTGGCGCATCACACGCATGCCTGCGGTGGATCGAACGATCCTGCGAATGGCGGTCTACGAACTGCTGTACACGGACACACCTGTTGGCGTCGTTGTCTCAGAAGCCGTTGAGTTGGCGAAGACCTACTCCACAGCGAAGTCCGGGAGCTTCGTCAACGGGGTCCTTGCCAGCGTGGCCGCAGACCGCGACTGAGCGATCAGGTCCAGGCAAGGAACGGTTCGAGGCGAATGCGACCTAGGCCTTCTTGGCCTTCTTGGCTTGGCGTTTCTCTTTGAGGCTCTTGGAAGCAACCTTCTTCGTGCTTCTGCCACCCTTGTCTTTGTTCGCCATGATTCCTCCTCTTGGACCACCTTGACCGATGGCCATCCCCATCTTCTCACATCGGGGCGATGTGACCGGTAAATCTCGATGTCAGCTCTCGGCGTCGAGCTCCTCTTGCTCGATCTGGTCGACGGCCGTGTTCAACGTTTCGAGCAGTTCGTCGACCGGCACGCGATGGATCTTCGCAGCACGCTTCACGGTGATCGCCTTCGTGACGACTCGACGAAATGACAGTCCTCCGACGCGTTTCATCCCGAGCGCTTCCATCACATCCGCGATGTCGCCGTACTCATCGAGTACTTCCGACACCTTGGTGTTTTCCGTGATTACCAATCGGCTCATGTGATGTCTCCATTTCGATGTGGTGCCCACGGCTCAGACGCCTGGTGTCAACTTCGTCGGGCGTGGAAAGTCGTCCCTACAGCATTGTCGTAGCGGAGGTTGTGGCTCTCGGTCTACTCGCCCGAGTTGCTCATCGATCCGGTGAGCTTGTTGAGTTCGAGGTCGTACAGAATGCAGGCGACCTCCCGATCACCATCGCTCCAGCTCTCTT
>JAOZMA010000006.1 GCA_029934555.1 Acidimicrobiia bacterium
GACGGACCAGTATCGAGGACGATCAGTCCCATTCTTCGCGAAGGTCGTCAATGCCGGCGTCGTCGAACGTGCCGGTCAGCGCGCCTGCATAGGTGTCCAGGGGATCAGCAGCGCGTTCCAGCGTTACAGCACCGGAGTTGGCCGCTCGCACCACGAGTCGATCCCCGACGCGGAGTCCCGCGGCGGCGAAGGCGTCGGCGGGGATAGTCACCTGGTGTTTCGTGCTGATGGTCGTCGTGTTCCGGGCCATATCTTTACTCTATGTGATGAAGGTAAAGAATTCAAGAGTGTTGTGAACGATGTCTCAACGCGACGAAACCCCCTGCCGCTCAGAGGGTTCGAACCGTGGTCAGGGGCAGGGTCGAACTGCCGACCTCTGGTTTTTCAGACCAGCGCTCTACCAGCTGAGCTACCTGACCGGGCAGACACCAACGCCCGGGCCGAAACCCGGGCGGAAGCGTCTGGCGGGAGCGACGGGATTTGAACCCGCGACCTCCGGCTTGACAGGCCGGCGTGAACTCCAGACTTCACCACGCCCCCGATCGTGCCCCCAGGGGAATTCGAATCCCCGTTGCCGCCTTGAAAGGGCGGAGTCCTAGGCCGCTGGACGATGGGGGCAGGGCCCCGAAAGCATAACGACCTTGGATAGGCAGTGAACACGGGAGTATATCGGCCTATTCGCCTTGTGAACAGACCGAGCAGGGACCTCCGGCCCCATCGGCAGGGACCTCCGGCCCTCCCAACGAACGGCTCTGGCACATAACCTGCGTATATCTGTTCGCTATCCGGAGGTTGTAGCTGTGGCCGACGTCACTCTTGAGAACTTGATGTCCGAGGATCGGGTCTTCCCGCCGTCCCCTGAATTCGTGGCTGCAGCGAACGCTGGGCCGGAGATTTACGAGGAGGCCGCTGACTCGGAAGCATGGTGGATGAAACAGGCCCTCGACCGCATCACCTGGTACCAGGAGCCAACGATCGGTCTCAACTCCGACAACGCACCGTTCTACAAGTGGTTCGAGGACGGGAAGCTGAATCTCTCTTACAACTGCCTCGACCGTCACCTCGACACCATCGGCGACAAGATCGCCTATCACTGGATCGGCGAACCCGGCGACACTCGCGATATCACCTACTCGGAACTTCACAAGGAAGTCTCGAAGTTCGCCAACGTATTGAAGTCCCTCGGTGTGGAGAAGGGCGACCGCGTCGCCGTCTACATGGGGATGGTCCCGGAGCTTCCGATCACGATGCTCGCCTGTGCGCGGATCGGCGCCGTCCACTCGGTGTGCTTCGGCGGCTTCTCCTCGGATTCACTCGCCGACCGGATCCAGGACGGCACGGCGAAGGTCCTCGTGACGCAGGACGGATCCTGGCGCAGAGGTTCCGTGTTCCCGCTCAAGGACTACGCCGACGTTGCGGTCGATGCCTCCCCGACGATCGAGAACGTCGTTGTCGTCGAGCGTGCGAAGAACGACATCTCGATGACCGAAGGCCGTGACTTCTGGTGGCATGAGCTGATGGAGGGCCAATCCGAGGTCTGCGAGCCGGAGGTGATGGACGCCGAGGACCTCCTCTACATCCTCTATACGTCCGGGACGACCGGAAAGCCGAAGGGCATCGTCCACACCCAGGGCGGATATCTGGCCGGTGTCATGACCACCCACTCCCTCGTCTTCGACATCAAGGACGACGACGTCTACTGGTGCGGTGCCGACATCGGCTGGGTCACCGGCCATTCGTACATCGTGTACGGACCGCTCGCCAACGGCGTCACCGGCGTCATGTACGAAGGCACACCCGACACGCCGGGCAAGGACCGCCTGTGGCAGATCATCGAGGACTACAAGGTCACGATCTTCTACACCGCTCCGACCGCGATCCGTGCGTTCATGAAGTGGGGCGACGAGTACCCGGCGATGCACGATCTGTCATCGCTCCGGCTGCTCGGGACGGTCGGCGAGCCGATCAATCCCGAGGCCTGGATGTGGTACAACGAGCACATCGGTGGCGGGAACTGCCCGATCGTCGACACGTGGTGGCAGACCGAGACCGGCGCCATCATGATCACGCCGCTCCCCGGCGCAGTGACGACGAAGCCCGGTTCGGCGACGTTCCCGTTCCCCGGCATCGGCGCGACCGCCGTCGACGAGGACGGCAACGAAGTCGGCATACCCGGCGGCGGATTCCTTGCGCTCACCAAGCCGTGGCCTGCGATGCTCCGCACGATCTATGGAGATGACCAACGCTACATCGATACCTACTGGTCGCGGTTCGAGGGGATGTACTTCCCCGGTGACGGCGTCAAGCGTGACGACGAGGGCTACTTCTGGTTGCTCGGACGGGTCGATGACATCATGCTCATCGCCGGTCACAACATCTCGACGACGGAGGTCGAGTCGGCGCTCGTGTCGCATCCATCGGTCGCGGAAGCTGCGGTCGTTGGTCGCGCAGACCCGGTCACCGGTCAGGCGATCGCTGCGTTCGTGACGCTCAGGGGCGGCTTTGAAGCTAGCGACGAGTTGCTGCAGGAACTGCGCAACCACGTGGCCGACACGATCGGTCCGATCGCCAAGCCGAAGAGCATCGTGTTCACAGCCGACCTTCCGAAGACCCGTTCGGGGAAGATCATGCGACGCCTGCTGAAGGACATCTCCGAGAATCGCGAACTCGGAGACGTGACCACGCTGGCCAACGCCGACATCGTCGCCGAGATCGCAAACGCTTCCGCCGGCGGTTCGGACGAGTAGAGAGGGTCGCAACCTTCGCGCTGCTCGTACCTACGTGTCGCTGAGACAGATACGTAGGTACGAGCGACGGAAGCGTTCCCAACGGACCACGCCGTATCTAGCCTGATGGGCATGACGACGAATACTGAAGCGCCCAGGCGCGAATACGTTGACGGAACGAGCGCCATCGTGCGCGGCGCTATCGACGCCGGTTGCACGTTCTTTGCCGGGTACCCGATTACGCCCGCCTCGGGGATCTTGATGTCGATGATGCGTGAGATCCCGAAGGTCGGCGGCGTGGCGATCCAGGGTGAGGACGAGATCGCGTCGATGGGGATGTGCCTCGGCGCGGCGATGACGGGGGCCAAGGCGATGACCGCCACGTCCGGCCCCGGGATCAGCCTCTATTCGGAGAGCATCGGTCTTGCGATCATGGGCGAGGTTCCACTCGTCATCGTCGACGTCCAGCGCCTCGGACCCGCGACCGGCGGGGCAACAACCGCGGCACAGGGTGACGTCCAGTTCGTCCGTTGGGGAACAGGTGGCGGGTATCCGGTGATCGTGCTGGCCCCGTCCAATGTCCCCGAGTCGTATTCGCTGACCGTGAAGGCATTCGAACTTGCCGAGCGGTTCCGCTGTCCGGTGTTCCTGCTCACCGACAAGGAGTTGGCGATGACGCTCTCGGCGGTCGACGTCGACGGGCCAACGGTCGCCCAAGGCACGGAGCGCACAGAGAAACACGAGGGCCTGCCATATTCCTGGGAGCCGGCCGACGCCGTGGAACCGATGAGACGCTACGGCGAAGGGGACGCCTTCCGATTCACCGGATCTACTCACGACGAGGGTGCCTACATCACGAAGAACGCGGCGAAGGTCGGCGCTCTGAACGAGCATCTCATCGCGAAGATCGAGCACCACCGGGACGAGATCGAGATGGTCGATGCCGACCTCATCCCCGGTGCAGACACCATCGTGATCTCATACGGAGTTACGGCCGGTGCGGCTCGAGCAGCGATCACACGGTTGCGGTCCGAAGGTGCAACCGTGTCGAGCCTGGTCGTGCACAGCCTGTGGCCGATCCCCGAGGCGGCTCTCAACGACGCCTTTGAGGGCATCGACCGAATCGTCGTACCAGAGCTGAACATGGGCCTCTACAGCAGAGAGATCGAACGGATCGCCGGTAGTCGCGAAGTCATCGGGGTGAATCGGATCGACGGCGGTCTCATCACGGTCGACGAGATCATGGAGGCCGTGCGATGAGTGCCATCACGATCACCCCGATCTCGACGTTCCGCACCGACGACCCGTATCCGTTCTGCCCGGGGTGCGGGCACGGACCGATCCTCGACCGACTCAACGAAGCGATGATCAAGCTCGACCTCGATCCGGCGAAGGTCGTGATCGTCTCCGACATCGGCTGCTCTGGACTCTCCGACCAGTACTTCATCACGTCGGCGTTCCACGGTCTTCACGGACGTTCGACAACATATGCGACCGGCATCAAGCTCGCGAATCCCGATCTCGAAGTCGTTGTGATCATGGGTGACGGAGGGACCGGGATCGGAGGAACGCACCTCATCTCGGCAGCCCGGCGGAACATCGGGATCACCGTGATCGTGATGAACAATCTGAACTTCGGAATGACCGGAGGCCAGCACTCGACAACGACACCGGAGGGCGGCATCACGCCGACGACGCCGTTCGGCAACCTCGAGCACCCACTCGACATCTGTGCCACGGTCGGTGTCAACGGCGCCGCGTACGCCTATCGCGGGTCATCGTTCGACAGCGACCTCGCCGATAGGTTCGCCGCGGCCATGGAGAAGCCCGGCTTCGCTCTCCTCGATGTTTGGGATCTCTGCACCGCCTACTACGTGCGTTCGAACAAGTTCACGCGGGCAGGCATGGAGGAATCCATGCGGTCGTGGGGATTCGAACCCGGTCTCCTCTACGACCGTGACGCCGTCGAGTACTCGGTCGGGTACCGGGCAGCTCACGCAGCGATCATCGGAACGCCGGTGGCCGACGCGCTCCCCGTTCCCGTTGACTACCCCAACAATCTTGATCGACCGATGTCGCTCGTTGTGGCGGGCTCTGCCGGAGGGAAGGTCCGTTCGGCGTCGCGGCTCGTGGCGCTCGGCGGGATGCGATCCGGTCTCTGGGCGGCGCAGCGTGACGACTATCCGGTAACGGTGAAGTCAGGACACTCGGTTTCGGAGTTGTGGATCGCTCCCCAGGAGATGCCGTTGATGGCGGTGACGAGCCCCGACGTGCTGGCGATCATCTCATCAGATGGATACGGCAAGGCCGGTCCGTATCTGGGAGCGATGACACCTGACGATCTGGTGCTGACAATCCCGGAGCACTCCGACCTCGAGACGCAGGCGCGTGTCGTCGTCATCGATCCGACGTCTGCTGAGAATCGCATCCCGAAGACCTCGATGGGTCTCGTCTATCTCTCCGCCGCACTGGCGATCACGGACCCATACCCGCTCGATGCACTCCGGGAGGCGGCCGGTGCCGGTTCGTTTGCCGAGGTCAACCTCGAAGCCGTCGAGACCGGGATTGCGCTCGTCGGATAGGACTCAGCCAACGAGCTGTACCTCGCAGCGGATGCCCGGCGAGCGGGCTAGTCGTCGATCGGCTGTGAGTAGGGGACAATCGAGCGCTTCGGCGAGTGCCACGTAGACGGCATCGTATGGCGTCAAGTTGCTTCTCAGATCAAACACCCGCGGGAGAAGCGGGATCGCCGGGTACCTCGAGAACGGGAGTTCCGCAAGGTGTTCCAGTGATCGCTCGAAGGCTTCTAATGACAGGAATCCTCGGAGCCATTGCCTCCGGAGGACGCTGGTGGTCTCCACGTCCGCGATGTCGGGAACTGCACCGCGGTCGATTCGGCGAAGCATTCCCCTCATCTCCCTACCTCGCCGACCGTCATCACCCAGGGCGGTGGCGAGGATAGATGCGTCGACGACTGTCACGAGGCGTCACGATGCGACCGGATGATGGCGACGGCATCGCTGAGAGGAACCCGCCCTCCCGCCGGGTCCGCTTCGATGCGAGCGAGAACCTGCTGGAGCGTTGGTGTTCGTGCGAGACGCTCAAGCTCTGTCTTCAAGTAGTGCTGCAGCGATTGGCCTGCGTTCGAAGCGCGGTGAACCAGTTCCGCGTGCACGTCTTCGGGAACATCGCGTATGAGTACATTGGGCATGCTTACAGAATGCAAGCACTGCGAGGCCATGTCAAGAGGGTTGATCGACCGAAGCCGGAAGAACTCAGCAGATCCTCGGGAGCTGCTCACCGACCTGCATATCGACGACCCGCGTGGACCCAAGCGGGGTCCGGGCAGCGACCATGCCCCGGTGCGTGTCTGTGACCTCTCCGATGATCGTTGCGTTGACTCCCTCCGGGTGTGAACGCATGGCGTTCAGGACCCGGTCGGCATCGTCGGCAGCCACGAATGCAACCACTTTCCCCTCGTTGGCGACGTACATCGGGTCCATACCCAGCATCTCACACGCGGCGGCAACGGTGCGGTCCACGGGGATTGCACTCTCCTCGAGGAGAACACCGACATCCGCCGCCTTCGCGATCTCGTTCAAGGACGCTGCGAGCCCACCGCGGGTCGGGTCCCTGAGCACGTGAACGTCGGCGCCGGTGTCCAGCACATCTATGATCATGTGATTGAGGGCGGCCGAATCTGAGCGGATCGATGCTTCGAACTCGAGGCCCTCGCGAACCGACATGATGGCCATCCCGTGATCGCCCATCGTGCCGGACACGATGATCACGTCACCGGGGATCGCTCTCTGCGGGCGAATGTCGGCGCCGGGGCGCATGATGCCGATCCCGGTCGTATTGATGTAGATGCCGTCACCGTGTCCACGATCGACGACCTTCGTGTCCCCTGTGACGATGGTCACTCCGGCGTGCGCAGCAGCTCTGGCCATCGATTCGACGATGACGCCGAGTTCCGCCATCGGGAGGCCTTCTTCCAGGACGAGACCGACGCTGAGGTAGCGAGGGACGGCGCCTCTCATCGCGACGTCGTTGACCGTTCCGTTGATCGCGAGTTCGCCGATGTCGCCACCGGGGAAGAATCGGGGGTGAACGGTGAACGTGTCAGTTGAAAACGAGATGCTTCCCTTGACGTCGAGCACCGCTGCGTCGGCGAGTTCGGTGAGCTCTCCGTTGCCGAACGCCGGTACGAACAGGTGCTCGATGAGTTCGGCAGAGAGTTGGCCACCACCGCCGTGGCCCATCACGATGGTTGGATGGTCGCGCAACGGCCTCGGGCACGTCCAGTTCTCGATCGTCATGGCGTTGTCTCCAATTCGGTGAACCTTCCATATAGGTAGTAGGCGGCACAGGCTCCCTCAGCGGACACCATCGTGGCTCCGAGCGGGGTACGCGGCGTGCACTCCTTCCCGAACGCCGGACACTGGTCTGGCTTCAACGTGCCGCGCAGCACCTCGCCGGCATGACAGAGCGGAGATTCGACGGTGTCGATGTGGGTGACGGTGAACCGTTCGGCGGCGTCGAACCCCTCGTAGTCGGCACCCAGCGCCCAACCCGACCGGGGGATCGCTCCGATGCCCCGCCAGTTACGGTCGACCGTGGTGAACACATGGGCGAGCATCTGTTGTGCCGGCAGGTTGCCTTCCCTGGTCACCGCCCGTTGGTAGGCGTTCTCGACCTCAGCCCGACCATCTTCGAGTTGGAGGACCGCCATCTTGATTCCTTGGAGTAGATCCAGGGGCTCGAAACCGGTGACGACGATCGGCGTCCCGTACTGCTCAGCGATCGGGTAGTACTCCTCGTAGCCCATCACGGAGCAGACATGCCCCGCGGCAAGGAACGCCTCCACCCGATTCGTTGGAGAGTCGAGGATGGCCCGCATGGCCGGAGGGACCAGAACGTGAGACACGAGCATCGAGAAGTTCGTGAGGTCTTCTTGCTTCGCCTGATAGAGAGCCATGGCGTTCGCCGGTGCAGTCGTCTCGAATCCGATCCCGAAGAACACGACCTCGCGGTCCGGGTTGTCCCGTGCGATCTGAACGGCATCGAGCGGTGAGTACACGATGCGCACGTCGCCGCCGGTGCTCTTGACCGAGAACAGGTCACGCTCGGAACCGGGGACACGGAGCATGTCTCCGAACGAGCAGAAGATGACCCCGTCTCGCGACGCTATCTCCAACGCCTTGTCGATCGTCTCGAGCGGGGTGACACAGACCGGGCAGCCGGGGCCGTGGACCATCTCGATGTCATCGGGGAGGAGACGGTCGATGCCGTTGCGAATGATCGAGTGGGTCTGGCCTCCGCACACTTCCATCAGCACGTGGTGCTTCGTGGTGATCTCGGCGATGTCGTCGAGGAGCCGTCGAGCCAGATCGGGATCCCGGAACTCGTCGAGGTACTTCACTCGTCGCCCTTGGCGATTGCTTCTTCCGCCGCGAGCGCCGCGTCGGGATCGAGTTCGACTTCCACCGCTTCCATCTCCTGGAGATGCGCCAGTGTGTCGAGGGCGGCCTTCTCGTCGAGTTGGGTGATGGCGAAGCCGACGTGGATGATCGTGTAATCGCCGATCGAGATCTCCGGTACGTAGGCGAGGCTCACCTCCTTGACGATGCCGTCGAAGTCGACCTTCCCTGTCATCGTCACGCCCTCACCGGTGATCTCGACGACCTTCCCGGGGATGCCAAGACACATGTCGATCTATCTCCTCGCCGCAGCGATCACAGCCTGACCGAGTGCCAGGCCTCCATCGTTCGGAGGCACGAGTCGGTGCACGAGTACCTCGAAGTCCCTCTCGATCAGCGCCGCCCTGGTTGCCTGCGTCAACGTCACGTTCTGGAACACTCCTCCGCTCAATCCAACGGTAGTGAGGCCCGATCGCCTGCGAACGCGCTCGGCAGTTGCAACGATCACCTCTGCCACGCCTCGGTGGAACCGGGCGGCAATCATGCCGGTCGACTCACCCTCAGCGACATCGGTGGCTACCGACCGAAGGACGGGAGATGGGTCAATCATCAGCGACCCATCTTGCTCTGTGATGGCGAAGGTGTAGGTACCTCCAGCGGTGCTATCGATGAGGGACTCGAACTCGATGGCGGCCTGGGCTTCATAGGTGACCGTCTGGCGCACGCCTGCGATAGCGGCAATGGCGTCGAAGAGACGGCCCATGCTGGTGGTCGGGATCGTGTTGATTCCTCGTTCGAGTTGGGTCTTGAGGAGCGCCCGATCGGCATCGGAGAGAGCGGAGACAGGTGGAAGGCGTTTGCTCCACGCGATGCCGGCGGTGTGGAGGTGCGAAAGGGCCATTCTGGCCGGGTGCTTGACCGCGGCGTCACCACCGGGAAGCGGCGTCGGCTTCAGATGGCCGACACGATCGAATCTCTCGTAGTCCCCAACGAGTATCTCACCGCCCCAGATCGTGCCGTCGGTCCCGTAGCCGGTGCCGTCGAACGAGAACCCGATGACCGGGTCGAGGACGCCGTGTTCGGCCATCACCGAGGCGATGTGGGCGTGGTGATGCTGCACCTTGACGACGGGGAGGTTCCGGCGGTCCGCCCACTTCGTCGAGAGGTACCCGGGGTGGAGGTCGGCGGCGATCAACTCTGGTTCGATTCGGAACAGTTCGACAAAGTGGTCGACGGCTTTCGTGAAGGCATCCAGTGTCTCAAGGTTCTCCATGTCTCCGATGTGCTGGCTCATGAAACCGTCGCGACCCGAAGCCAGGCAGAACGTCGCCTTCAACTCGCCCCCAGTCGCGAGGATCGGTGGCGACTCGAAGGGGAGCGGGACCGGGAACGGCGCGTACCCGCGTGACCGACGGATCGGATACTCGGAGCCGTCAAGAATGCGGATAACGGAGTCGTCACAAGGAACGTGGATGTCCCGATCGTGGACCAGGTAGCTGCCGGTGAGTGCGCCCAGACGATCGACGGCATCGTCGTTATCCGTGACGATCGGCTCCTCAGAGACGTTGCCGGAGGTCATGACCCACACGTCTCCCGGTTCGATCAGCAGATCGTGCAGCGGTGTGTACGGGAGCATGACACCGAGGTATCCATTGCCGGGTGCGACGAGATCGGAGACGGCCGCCTCTGTGCGTTTCGCTACGAGGACGATCGGCCGTTCTCGGGATGTGAGAAGGTGGGTCTCGTCTGCATCGATAGCTGCGATGGATCGGGCGGTTTCGAGATCGGAGACCATCACGGCGAACGGCTTGTCGATACGACCCTTGCGTTCCCGTAGGAGAGCGATTGCGGCGTCGGAGGTTGCATCGCATGCGAGGTGAAATCCGCCGAGTCCCTTGATCGCGACGGTCTCGCCCGCGGCGATGCGTTGGCGGGTGTCGGCGATCGGATCCCTGGACGGAGGGATGGTTCGCACGGTGGGACCACACTCGGGACAAGCGTTCGGCTGTGCGTGGAATCGCCGATCCGTAGGATCCCCGTACTCGGCAAGGCAGTCGGCGCACATCTCGAACGGGCGCATCGTCGTGTGCGGCCGGTCGTACGGGGTTCGCTCGGTGATCGTGAACCGGGGGCCGCAGTTCGTGCAGTTGATGAACGGGTACCCGTAGCGGCGGTCATGTGGGTCATGGAGTTCACGAAGACAGTCGTCGCAAGTCCGGAGATCGGGAGAGACGAGGGCGGTCCCGGTCGCTGCATGGTGGCTCGCAACGATCTTGAACGACGTGTTGCTCGTGGTCTGGACATCCCCGGATTCGATCCGCTGGATCCGTGCGGCCGGTGGAGCCGACGCTTCGAGCTCAGTGACGAACCGATCAAGTGTTGCGGCATCGCTCTCGACTTCGATGAAGACGCCATCGGTGTCGTTGCCGACGAACCCGACGAGGTTCATGTCGGTGGCGAGGCCGTAGACGAACGGCCGGAAGCCGACTCCCTGGACGATCCCGGAGACACGCAGACGGCGGCGGATGAGCAGAGTGGACATCGGTTGCTCCATCGTAGGTACCCCAACCCTCGACAGGCAGGGGAGGACGGCCCGCATGAGGGGGCCGATGGTCCTCTCCCACAGCATCGGCGGCTTCCGAGCCGATCCGACTCATTACTCTTAGAGCCATGGAAGATCTCTACGCAGCAGCAGCCGAGTGGATCGCCGGAGATCCCGACCCGATCACGAGAGCCGAACTCCAGAGAATCGTCGATTCCGGCGATCTCGATGAGCTCACCGAGCGGATGGGGGCGACAATCCAATTCGGAACCGCCGGTCTGCGCGGTCGCGTCGAGGCCGGATCGAACCGGATGAATAGGGCAACGGTGATCCGGGCGACAAAGGGTCTCGCCGACTACCTCCTCGAAACGACCGGGACCGACCAGGGTCCCATTGTCGTGGGTCGAGATGCGCGACTCTCCTCAGCCACGTTCATGGGGGACTCGATAGCGGTGCTCGTTGCCGCCGGGTTCCAGGTCAGGTACTTCGAGGATCCGGTCCCAACACCGCTCGTTGCCTACGCATCACTGAGCCTCGGAGGCGTCGCTGCGATCGTTGTCACCGCCTCGCACAATCCGCCTGCAGACAACGGCTACAAGGTCTATGCAGCCAACGGCGCGCAGATCATCCCGCCCACAGACACACAGATCGCAGCGGCGATCGCCGCCGTGAAGAGAGCTTCCGATGTCCCAAGAGCCGAGATCGTCGGTGCTGCCTCGCGACCCATCGGCGAAGAGATGTTCGACGAGTATCTCCACGATGTTGCCCAGAGCCTCCCGACGACGACGGGCGATCGTGAGATCAGCACCGTCTATACGGCAATGCACGGCGTCGGCGGGAAGTACGTCGTCGCCGCACTCGACCGGTTCGGGTTCCCCCGTGTCCACCCGGTCGCCGCACAGTTCGAACCGGACGGCCATTTCCCGACCGTCGCGTTCCCGAACCCCGAGGAGCCGGGAGCGATGGATCTCGCTCACGAACTCGGATCGGCCATCGATGCAGACCTGGTGATCGCGAACGATCCGGACACCGATCGCCTGGCCGTGTCGATACCGGAACCCGGGAGCGGATACCGGCAACTCAGTGGGAACCAGATCGGGGTTCTCCTCGCCGACTACATGCTGAGTGGCGGCACCGTCGATCGGCCGATCGTGATGAACAGCATCGTGTCGTCACCGATGCTGGAATCGATCGCCGAGCACTACGGCGCCGTCTACGACAGGACCCTCACCGGCTTCAAGTGGATCTGGAACGCCGCACTCGACCTCGAAGCCGAAGGTCGCGGAGAGTTCGTCTTCGGATACGAGGAAGCCCTCGGATACTCGGTCGGTCAAACGGTCCGGGACAAGGACGGAATCTCTGCAGCCGTGGCGTTCGCAGCGCTTGTCGCCGAGTCCAAAGGGGATGGGGAGACCGTCTGGGACCGGCTTGCGGGACTCTACGAACGACACGGCCTCTGGGTCTCGACGCAGAAGAGCATCGTTCGCCCGGGCGCCGACGGTGCCGACGAGATCGCAGCAGCCATGGCGCTGCTCGCCGAGCGCACACCTGAGACGCTGGGAGGTCTGCCGGTCGTGGAAGTTACCGACTACCGCCTCGGAGCCGAGGACCGGCCGCGTTACCTGGCCGCCACACCGCTCGTCGAACTCTCCCTCGGCGATGCCGGACGTGCACTCATCCGGCCGTCGGGAACCGAGCCGAAGCTGAAGATCTACGTCGATCTGCGCGGTGAGACCGGTGATGACTGGCTAAGAGCTGAAGAGGCGCTGTTGGAGAAGGCGAACGAAGTAGCCGAGGACGCCGCAACCTTCCTGGGCATCTAACTCCTCCATTCCGCGGGCCGGCTTCGCCGTAAACGGGGACTGCAACCAAGCTGGGTATGCGGCTTTGGGAGATAGGTTGCCGAGAAGAACGATTATCCGCGATAATCAGGGGTGTACCACCCCTCCGAAGGAGACCTCATGGACATCCACGCACTGCTGGGCGACGACGCCGAAGCGCTTCTCAACTACGAAGCTACCGGCATCTCGAAGGACCAACTCCAACTCCCCGGTCCGGACTTCGTCGATCGGGTCTTCGGTCAGACCGATCGCAACCCACAGGTTCTCCGGAACCTCGGACTCCTCTTCAACTCCGGACGACTCGCAGGGACGGGCTACGTTTCGATCCTCCCGGTCGACCAGGGGATCGAGCATTCAGGAGCGGCTTCCTTCGCCCCGAACCCGATCTATTTCGACCCGATCAACATCATCGATCTCGCTATCGAAGGCGGCACCAACGCCGTCGCCACAACGTTCGGTGTTCTCGGGATGGCGTCGCGTAGCCATGCCCACAAGATCCCGTTCATCGTGAAGATCAACCACAACGAGCTGCTCACGTACCCCGCGACCCATGACCAGGTCATGTATGGGTCGGTCGAGCAAGCATGGGACCTCGGTGCGGCCGGTATCGGCGCCACGATCTACTTCGGCTCCGACGAGTCGATGCGTCAACTGCAGGAGGTCACCGAGGCGTTCGAGCGGGCCCACCAGCTCGGAATGTTCACGGTGCTCTGGACGTACCTGCGCAACAGTTCCTTCACTGTCGACGGTGTCTCATATGACGCGTCGGCCGACCTCACAGGTCAGGCCAACCATCTTGGTGTCACCATCGAAGCCGACATCATCAAGCAGAAGCAGCCGACCAACAACGGCGGCTACGGAGCCGTCGGGTTCGGACGCACGCATCCGCTCGTGTACGACGAGTTGACGACCGACAACCCGATCGATCTCACCCGCTGGCAGGTCGTGAACAGCTACATGGGCCGCGCAGGCCTCATCAACAGCGGTGGAGCGTCGTCGGGTGCCGGCGACCTCGAGCAGGCAGTCCGGACCGCAGTCATCAACAAGCGTGCGGGCGGAATGGGGCTCATCTCGGGCCGCAAGGCGTTCCAACGCCCCATGGACGAGGGCGCCGCGCTGCTGCAAGCCATTCAGGACGTCTACCTGGATGACTCGATCACAGTCGCCTAGCGCGGTCCTGAGCAACAGAGCAAGACAACAAGGGAGGAATCAGCGTGACGATCAAACTGCCTCACGCGGCGTCGGTGGCGAAGAACCCGACGCAGGAGGAGATGCGGGCTTGGACCCTCGAGTACATGCCGCGCATCATCGAAACCGAGTTCGGCAACCTCAGCTACAAAGCTGAGATGACGGCGCGTCTCGCCAAGTCGACCTTCTTCGTCGATGATGACGAGGACTTCAAACCGGCCATGACCAGAGCCGAGTTCGATGAATGGGTGGCCAAGCAGGACGCCTACATCGCCGACAAGGACATGATCCTGATCGAGGGATACATCGGACCCGACCCGAACTTCCGCACCGCGAGCCGTCTCTACATGGAGAAGACATCGGCGAACATCCCGGCGATGATGCAGCAGTTGTTCTTCCCGAAGGACGATGCCTGGGAGCCCGAGTTCACCGTCATCTACACGCCGGGACTCAAAGCCCCCGGGAAGTCTGATGATGCCCTCATCGCCGTCGATCACGAGAATTACGTGACGCGAGTCTTCGGATCCGACTACTTCGGCGAAGCGAAGATGGGTGGACTCCGTATGTGGAATCACCTGGTCTTCGCGAAGGGTGGCCTTGCGCTTCACTCTGGTCTGAAGACGTTCCCGGATGTCGACGGCGAGGAGAAGGTTGCTCTCATCCTCGGACTCTCCGGCACGGGCAAGACGACGACGACGTTCCGCCAGCAGCTCGGATCGCTCCCTGTCCAGGATGACTTCGTCGCCCTGTTCCCTGGAGGCAAGGTCTACTCGTCAGAGAACGGTTGTTTCGCGAAGACGTTCGGTCTCGATGAAGATGACGAGCCGACGATCTACGGCGGGACCACCCGTCCGGATGCATGGCTCGAGAACACGCACACCGACGCCGACGGCGACGTCGACTTCTTCGACGATTCGTATACCCGTAACGGGCGTTCAACGTTCCCACTTGCCAACATTCGGCATCGGAATCCGAACAACCTGCCACCGGTCAACTTCCTGTTGCTACTGAACCGCAACGAGAACATCATCCCGGCGGTGGTGAAGCTCAAGCGGGAGCAAGCGGCGGCTTACTTCATGCTTGGCGAGACGAAAGGAACGTCGGCTGGAGGTGCATCAGAGGCCGGTAAGAGCCTTCGTGTCCCCGGCACGAACCCGTTCTTCTTCACGAACGACGCAGTGCAGGGCAATCGGCTCCTTGAACTGCTCGAGACGATGCCCGACCTCGAGGTCTACCTCATGTCGACCGGTCGCGTTGGTGGCGAAGACGACGATGAGCGCTCCAAGAAGGTGAAGATCCGACACTCGTCGGCAGCCGTCCAGGGCATCGCCGAAGGCTCGATCACCTGGGAAGAGGATCCTGACTTCGGCTACTACGTGGCAGCCGACGTTCCGGGGTTCGACGATCCGGAGCTCCTCCAGCCCAAGCGTCTCTATGAGCGGCAGGGACGGGGAGACGAGTACGAAGCGATCGTGGCTCAGCTGAAATCTGAGCGGCGGGAGTTCCTCAGGACCTTCCCCGGCCTCGACCAGAGTGTGGTTGACGCCGTCTGACGCCAGCCTGAAGTCAAATTGATCGCGGGGCGGCCTTCGGGCCGCCCCGCCGTCGTTTCCGACTGGACTCTCGGCACCTCAAACGGTGATCCGGTTTGTTCGTCAAGTGGTCGGAGGTGACGACCGATACAAGGTTGGTGAAACAGAAGACTCCGAACCTCCCATCATCGATCGACACACGCGAGTTCGGGACGAGCCGCAAGGGCTACGACAAGCGTGAAGTCAAGGAGTTCCTGCGCGAACTCGAAACCAACTTCCGTGAACTCGAGCGGTGGGCGCAAGATACGAAGACACGTCTCCAGAAGGCCGAATTCGAAGCGGAGAAGAGCCGTTCGGCCGAGGGACAGTCTGTCGACAGCGCCATGGTCGCGGTATTCGATGCGAAAGACCGGGTCCTGAGTCGCGCCAGAAAGCAAGCCGAGGCGATCGAAGCCGAAGCCCGCGACCGGGCAGCCGCTATCGAGATAGAGGCTCAGGCCCACGCCGAGAACGCCGGACTCACCGTCGACGATGATGGTGTTGTCGCCGACGCCGAGCAGCGAGCCAATGAGATCATCGAAGCTGCCGAACAAGCAGCCGAACGCGTCCGTAGTGACGAGAGCGCGACGAACCAGGAACTCGCCGCCGAGTTCGAAGACGAACGGGACACGTTGATCGCTGAAGTGGATCGCCTGAGCAACGCTCTTGAGGCGCTGGAGACATCGGACGGCGATGTGCGTGCAGAGACCGAGAGAGTCGCCGCCGATCTCGTGGTCGAGGCTCAACAGACCGCCGACGGGATTGTCGAAGCAGCAGAGGAGAAGAGCAGAACGCTCGAGGAGCGGGCGTCCGAGCTAGACGAGCGCGTTCGGACGGTCGAGGCTGAGCGGGATTCGATGCTCGCAGAATTGGATCGCGTCCGAAAGGAACGAGAGGGCGAAGCAGCACAGATCGTCGCAGACGCGAACGCTCAAGCAGCGCAGATCGTCGCTGACGCGATGGCGTCCGAAGACGCGGGCACCGCCGTTGCCGGCAGCCTCGACCCGGATGAGGTCGGTCGGCTGGCGGTCGAGCAAGAGGCGGCGCGGGTGGTCGCCGAGGCCCGTGCCGAAGCGGAGCAACTGGTTCGGAAGGCCGAGCGCGACGCTCAGAGAGTCGAGGACTTGCAGACGGAGCTAGCGAATCGCGTCGCCGCCCTCGACGACGACTCGGCCAGTGCTGTCGATCGGGCATCGAGCATCGAAGCGTCGGCGCGCGAACGAGCGGAGGCGATCACCGATCGATCCGAGGCCAGTGCTAGCGCAATCAGAGACGCAGCGACCCGCACACGAGACCAAGCCGATCAGGATCGACTTGAAGCTGCCAGGAAGGTCTCCGCTGCACAGCGAGAGGCACGGGAACTCATCGCCGATGCCGAGGAGAGAATGCAGTCGGTCCTTACCGGGATCGACAAGCGGGGGGCTGAGATCCGCGAAGCTGCAGACCGGGATGCCGCCCTTCTGAGGGATGAAGCTGAGGAGAAGCTGGCTGCAGCGATGAGCGAGGCTGCACTGGTCCGATCTGATGCCGAGGCTGCGGCCCGGCTCATGACGGATGAGGCCGCCGAGTACAAAGAACTCGCTGACGAAGAGATCCAAGAATCCCGGCGAGCGATGACTGCCGTTGCCGATGAGCGCGAGTCGGAGCTCGATGAACACGCGGCAGAACTTGAACGCCGGATGGGCGACGTCGTGGCAGCCGAGGAGCGTGCCGGCGCGGCGCTTGCTGATGTTGAGGCCCAGATCGATGAACTGCAGGCCGAAGCGACTCGTATCCAGGACGAGGCGACAGCGAATCGTGAAGAAGCGACGCTCATTCGATCGAACGCGGATCAAGCGGCCGCTGAGATGGTTGAGAGAGCCGAACAGGAAGCACGATCGATTCACGAGGAGGCTGATCGGCAGCGCCACACTGCCGAGGCGCAGGCAGAAGAAGTCGTCGCCGATGCCAGGCGCCTGCACGACGAAGCCGAATCCGTGCGTGCAGCCGCTCGCGATGCAGCCGTTGAGCTGAGGGAACAGGCCGAGCAGTCACGGCGCGAATCCGACGCCTCATCCGATGCCCTTCGAAGAGAAGCGACCTCGGTGAGGGCGGAAGCTGACGAGTACGCCGAGGCCACGATCCTCCAGGCGGAGCACGAGGTGGCGCTCTTGGTTGACGAGACCTACCAGCGTATCCAGTTCCGTGCTGGCGAAGCCGCGGCTCATCAGGAAAGTGCCATCCAGATGCTCATGGATGCCGAGATGTCGTGGGAGGCAGCGAGCCAGCAGCACGATCTCCTCCGGGCGGCGGAAGCTCGCGCTGAGGAGCGGATAGCGTCCGTCGATGAGATCGCAGCGCAGGCAGAAGAGGCCGTGATCGTGGCCTATGAGGAGGCTGAGCGTCTCCGGTCCGAAGCCGCGACCGACGCCGAACGCGTCGCCCTCGAGGCTTCTGAGGAGAGCGACCGGGTTCGTCATGCTGCTGAAGATCGTGCGGCCGCCGAGATCCAGCAGGCTGAGGAGTCTGCTTCTGAGATTCGTTCGGGTGCTGAGGGGGCTGCTGAGTCGGTTCGGGTGGAGGCGCAGGGAGTGCTTGCGTCTGCACAGGAGCGTGCGGCTGCTGAGGTTCGAGAGGCTGAGGAGTTGGCCTTGCAGAGTATCTCCGAGTCTGAGGAGGCTGCCGCGGCTATCCGGATGGAAGCCGAGCAGGTCGCCGAGTCGATCCAGGCGGAGGCGCAGGCGATGCTTGCGTCCGTGCAGGAGCGTGTAGCCGCCGAGATCCAGCAGGCTGAGGAGTCTGCTTCTGAGATTCGTTCGGGTGCTGAGGGGGCTGCTGAGTCGGTTCGGGTGGAGGCGCAGGGAGTGCTTGCGTCTGCACAGGAGCGTGCGGCTGCTGAGGTTCGAGAGGCTGAGGAGTTGGCCTTGCAGAGTATCTCCGAGTCTGAGGAGGCTGCCGCGGCTATCCGGATGGAAGCCGAGCAGGTCGCCGAGTCGATCCAGGCGGAGGCCCAGACCGCGACCCAGGCAGCCGACGAGCAGTCCCTCCGTCTGCGGTCGGAGGCAGAGGTGCTCCTCGGTGAAGCGAGGATATCGGTCGAAGAGATGACCGCCGCCGCCCGCGAAGATGTAGCCAGGATGCGGGAGAAGGCCGCCACGGTTCGGCAGGAGTATGAGGAGCAACTCGAAGTTCTTCAATCAGCCGAGGAACACGCCGCGAAGGTCGTGGCCGAAGCCGAGGTCGTTGCAGCAGCGAAGATCGCAGAGGCCGAAGCCGGCGTTGAAGAAACGAACGCCGACGCTTCCAGCAGATCCGATCACGTCGACGAGAGAGAACGCGAGGTCGCGAGGATCCTGCAAGCGGCTGAAGAAGAAGCACGCAGCGCAGCTGCGGCAGTGGAGGCGGCGAAGGAAGAGTCCGAGTTGATCCGCCTCGAAGCGATCGGACTGCGAGATGAGGCGGATCGAGTGCTGGTGGCTGCTCGGGAGCAGGCTGCAGGCTTGTCTGATGCCGAACGTCAAGCGTTCGAGATCGTTGAACGTGCCCAGCGCGAGGCCGTTGGCATCCGGGCCGGTGCTGAGGGTGAGGCGACGGCAGCACGGTCTGAGATCGAGCATCTGCAAGCTGAAGCCGAGGATCTGACCCAGGATCGGGCGGATCTCGAATCGCAGATCGTCGAGATCGAGAATGCTCGGGCAGAAGTCGGCGGGCGCAGAGATGAACTGAACCGGCGCTCGGCGGAGCAAGACGCTGCGGAAGATGAACTCCTACGGCGGATTGCCGATGCCGACCGACGGGAAGCCGAGCTTGATGAGCGGCTGGCGGTTGCCGATACGACGGACGAAGCCATGGCTGAAGCCTCGGATGCGCAGCGAGCGGCAGATGAGGCACTGCGTACTGCGACCGAACGGGCAACTCAGATCACGGCCGAAGCATCAGAGAATGCAGAGCGGATCAGGCTGGAGGCTGAGGAAGCCGCCGATGGCATGCGAGCCGAGATCGAGAATCGCCGGGCCGAGGTCGCCGACGAGGCGGAGCGCCTCGAGATCGAGCGGAACAGGCTGACTGAGGAGCGGGCATCAGCAGTCCATACACAATCCGCAATGGATGACGATCCTGACGATTCCACATTCGTCGAAGAAATATATGAAACTCCCGCGGCCATCGTGGACGAGAGCTTTGGAACGGGTGATGAGGAACCCAGCGAGAGAGCTGTCCCGGAGCGGAGTGAGCAGAGCCGCTACGAGCGCCACTCGGCGAAGCTTCCGCGCATCGGTGACGATGCTGCGAATGTCGTACGCTCGCTCGAATCGTTCAGGAAGACGCTGCGCGGCTCGTAGGACGCCACCGGCTACGACCCCGGAGTCGTGTCGGAGATGGCGGGCACCGTGGCCACCTCGGCCCAGAGAGCTTCGATCTCGTCGGGATCGACGGGGACTCCACGGGTCAGGTTCTCGCATCCCGATGATGTGACGAGGAGATCATCCTCGATCCGGACACCGATCCCCAGGAATCGCTCAGGCACTTCATGGGTGACGACGTCGGCTGCGTCCCTCCGTTCCTCGAGGATGCGCTTCGCTTCGGAAGCACCCTCGAGGTATGCGAGATCTCGCTCCGCGTCGACGTCGAACGGCACCTTCGCCAATTCGAGCACCGTCTTCTCCCGAGCAACGTAGATACCCGGCTCGACCGTGAACGTCATCCCCGGTCGAAGAGGCCGGCCGATGCCGTCGATTCGATACGCCCCCGCGTCGTGGACGTCCATGCCGAGCCAGTGGCCGGTGCCATGGAAGTAGAACTCCCGATACCAGCCGTAGTCGACGGCATCCTCGACCGGCCCCGGGAGGAGACCGAGATCGACAAGACCTTCGGTGAGCGTTTGTACGGCGATGTCGTGCATGTCGGTGAAAGGAAGACCGGGCTTGCAGGCGTCGATGACGGCTTCCTGAGATGCAAGAACGATGTCGTAAACGGCCCGCTGGGCATCGGTGAACCGACCGTTGACGGGGAACGTCCGGGTGATATCCGAAGACAGATAGTCGATCTCGGCTGCTGCGTCGATCAGCAGAAGGTCACCGTCATCCAACCTCTCATCGTTCTCCACGTAGTGAAGGATGCAAGCGTTGTCGCCGGAGGCAACGATGGACGGATACCCCTCCCGGGTAGCTCCGGCGGCGCGGAACACGTACTCCATTGCCGACTGCACCTCATGCTCCGACCGTCCCGGGGCGGCGAATCGGATCGCCTCATTGTGACCATCCGCCGAGATACGGCAGGCCTCGCGCAGAGCTTCGATCTCCTCGGATGACTTGATGAGTCTCAGTTCGCCGAGCACCGTTGACGGGTCGACGATCGAGGAAGGGACCGTGACGCCTGCCCTGAGCTTCATGCCCCTTGCCTGTCGCAGGGCTCCGAGTACCCGTGGATCAGAAGAGGCGCCGGTGGCGTACCAGAGGGCGTCGCGGCCGCGGAGTCGATCACGAAGAACCTTCTCGAGTTCGGCGATGGGGAAGGCCGTATCGGCCCCGAAGTGGTCCCTGGCGCCTTCCACGCCTGCCCGCTTCCCGTTCCAAGATTCCATTTCGGGATC
>JAOZMA010000164.1 GCA_029934555.1 Acidimicrobiia bacterium
GGATACGACGCAGGCTCCGGATACGACGCAGGCTCCGGATACGACGCAGGCTCCGTCATCGGGGAACGAGTCCGATGGCTCAACCGGTGACACCGGAGAGTCCTCGCCAAACACGAACACGGTCCTGCTCGCGGTCATCGGCATCATCCTCGCAGTCGCTCTGATCGCTTGGCTGGCGAGGAGGAATAGCAGTTCGGATGGATCGAGCCAGTCCGGCGGGACGAACCAAAACGTCCCCGCGCCTCCCCTGCGGCCGCAGCCGACGGCACACGACGACAACCAAACGGCGGATACCGACACTGGCCCCGATGCTGCAGGAGCCGGTTCTCAGGGACCGCCAAATGCCTGAATGCCGATGTGAAGAGATGAGAGAGGAGTTGACGTGACTGACGGGCGGACGCTATTGCGTCGATCCAGCCGTCCATCCATCAGCACGCTGACGGGGGTGATGCCCGGATGCTGAATCTGAGATCGTTGTTCAACCGCAAGACGATCAAGCAGGACGCTGTTGCCGGCCTGGTCCTCGGCGTGGAGAGCGTTCCCGACGGCCTAGCAGGTGGGCTCCTGGCAGGGGTCAACCCGCTTTACGGCCTGTACGCCTACATGTATGGAACCTTCACGGGAGGCCTGTTCACGAGTTCATCGTTCATGGCCGTGCAGGCAACCGGAGCAATGGCGATCGTTGTCGCCGATATCGGGGTTGTGCACGGTGATGATGCGGCACGCACGCTGTTCATGCTTTCGATTCTCACCGGACTCGTGATGCTGGCAGCCGGCTTCCTCAAACTCGGTTCAACGCTGCGTTTCGTATCAAATGCAGTGATGGTCGGGTTCATCAACGCGGTGGGCCTCAACATCATTCTCGGCCAGCTCGACAACTTCACCGGGTACGAAGCCGCAGGATCGAATCGCGTGGTTCGAGCGTTTGATACGATTCTGCACCCTGGGCAGCTCGATTGGGCCACGGTTGCCATCGGTGCTGCCACGATTCTTCTCATCGTCATACTCAGGCGGACCGCACTCGGCGCCTTGGGGATGGTCGTCGCCATCGTCATCACCTCCGGGGCGGCGGTACTCCTCACATCTGATGTGGCGATGCTCAGCAGCATCGCCGATATTCCGAGGGCACTTCCGTTCATCACGATCCCCGACTTCGCTTCCATCCCCGCTCTGATCATCCCGGCCTTCTCGCTCGCATTTATCGGATTGGTTCAGGGCGCCGCTATCTCGTCGAAGTTCGTGAACCCGGATGGCACCTTCCCAGACGCATCGCAGGACTTCGTCGGCGAGGGTGCGGCGAATATCGCCGCCGGGATGTTCCAGGGGATGCCGGTTGGTGGGTCGATGTCCGCATCGTCCCTCGTCAAAGAGGCGGGGGCGAAGAGTAGGACGGCGCTGTTGATCGCCGGTGTGGTGATGGGGATCGTCATACTCGCGTTCGGGTCCGTCGTCGGATACATAGCGATGCCAGCCCTTGCGGGCTTGTTGATGACGGTCGGCTACGGAACCATCAAGCCGGACGAGATCAAGGAAGTGTGGAAGACAGGTCCCACGCAGGCGATGGTCATGGGCGTCACGTTCGTCTTGACGATGCTGATCGCTCTGCAGTACGCAGTGCTTGTTGGTGTAGGCATCTCGATGATTCTCTACATCATCCAACAGTCGAACCGGATCGTTGTCAGACAGCGTCTCGTCGATGAAGATGGCAATGAGCGCGAGATCGATGCGCCAGCCGAGGTTCTGGAGGACGACGTCATCGTCCTCCAGCCATATGGCAGCCTGTTCTTCGCCTCGGCACCCGTCTTCGAAGAGGCTCTCCCAGCCGTTGTGGACGGGACGCGCAACTCAGTGGTGATCCTTCGGCTGCGGGGCCGGGACGATCTCGGGTCAACGTTCACCGATGTCCTCCTCCGATACGCCAAGACTCTCAAAGACGCCGACAGCAAGCTCATAATTCTGTCCGACAGCGACAACGTCAACGAGCAACTGGCGGTAGCGCGGGTCACGAATGCCATCGGTGAACAGAACATCTATGAGTCTGGCGAGTGGGTCGGAAAGACACTCAACCAGGCGTACGACGATGCCAATGAGTGGGTCAACGCTCGCAAGCGAGAGCCGGACAAGGATCCCGACTCGGATCACGCCGACGACGGGAAGTCGGTTCCGGAGTCAGATGGTGCCGGGGCTTCCTCGAGCGATTCCGATGGCGATGAGTGATCCGACGGCTCGGTGACGATGCGGACGACTCGTATCAGATCGGTTGAGTCTTCTGGCGCCCTCGGCAAGAATCGAACTTGCGACACCCGGTTTAGGAAACCGGTGCTCTATCCCCTGAGCTACGAGGGCAAATTGTTGTGAAACTCTTGGTATGTCTACCTTCTTGACCTTCTCGGAGAGGCCTACAACACCCTCCGGGGTGCGTTGGGGCCGCGCCAGTGTCAAACCGTAATGAGCATCCATTGTTTCTGCGAGGTTTTCGAGGTCATCATCTTCGACGGATGTGCGTACCGACCGAGTGGTCCGTCTGTGGCGACGATGACGCTCCGAGGAGCGTTGACAGTGTCATGCTAGGTTCGCGCGAATGTGACGAGATCATTGATGTCGCCGCCATCAGCACGCCGGAGCGCGCATAGATAGGCAGACCGGAGTTGGTCGGTATCGGTGTCGCCCAGCGCGCCCCAGGTGAACGTTTCTCCGTTGAGAGAGGCGACGAGGTAGTCAGCGGCAATTCTGCCGTGGCGTCCGTTGCCGTTCGAAAACGCGTGGATGGAGACCAGGCGGTGGTGGAATCGAACAGCGGTCTCATCCCGCTCATATGTGCTGTACTCGACCCAAGTCTTCGTGTCTTCTACGAGATCGCGGATCTCGGATGCGATCTGTTCGAAAGCGATCCCGATGTTCGTCTCCCGGATTCGGTATCGACCTGCCCACTCCCACACCTGATCGAACATCGCTTTGTGCAGGCGTCGGAGGTAGGCGTCGTCGAGAAGCGCCGTGACCGATGGCGGCCGACGCAGCAGCGCCTGAGCGATGTTGCGCTGCTCGGCATCGAACAGTTCGCCGCGGATCGCAATATATGTGGGGATGAGACCGAGACGATCCTCCTCGGAAAGCTCGGTGTGGCCATCACCCAGAGGGACCAGCGGGTCGATCACTGCGGATCGCCAACGTCGGTCCACAGACCTCTGCGGTCGATGAACCGGGACGCGAACTCTTCGAGCTGTGCCGCTTCCTCATCATCGGTCAGTGCCTGGTCTTCGAGTCGGCTGTGATGGGAGAGAGGGGCGAGGTGCCGAACTGCCTTCCTGTGAGCCTGCTCCTTGACTGCCTCGTCCAGGCTTGTGCGCGGTTCGAGGACGTAGACAAGGTCACAGTCGAGAGCGCTAGCGGCTCGCCGCAGGGTTTCGAGTGTGATCGTGTTTTGGGCCTCGCTGTGTTCGATCTGGGAGACTCTCTGTTGTCTCACTCCAATCCTGGCCGCCAACTCTGTGCTGGACATCCCGAGTGCGTCTCTGATCGCGCGTATCCATCCTTTGTGCGGGCGCGGCTCGTCGGCAAGCGGTCTGAGCCGCCGAAAACGTTCGTCTAGCCGACGCCGAGCTTGGACGTTGTCTTTCACCATCGTCACATTGTACAAGGTATAGCTTGTGGATACAAGCACGAATCACAAGATATAACTTGTAGAAACGTGAGATATCTACAAGATGGAACTTGGAGAGGCGAGAGTTTCGGTTGGCAACAGAGGAGACTGCCTAGCCCACGGATCCGGGTTCTTTCAGGAGACGCTCTCTTGGCAGGGTTGCGGGCATGCTGGTGAACGGGTCTCCACCCTCACGATTGGCGACATGAGCCAGTCTCGGGAGAGGAGTCCGATGTCAGCCCGGCATGACCGCCAACGCACCACGGTCATCCACCCAGCCAACCATGTTGTGCATCATGGAATCGATTGCCCTCATCAACCGGCGCTGCGCGGAACCCGTTGAACCATCCTCGACGGACACTCGCCGCTGTTCGCCGCAGCCACGGAAACCCCGGCCTGTGTTTGGACCGCACCTGGGCCGCAGTGGTAGGAGATGTCAGCGGGTCTCGGTCACCGGTATCGGCGGGACCAGCCCGGCGTCGAGGAGGACCCGGATACCCAGCGGTGACACCAGTTCCGCCTCGGCGTCAATGTCGAGTCCGATGCCGGTACACATCCCTGTGAATCTCTTCTCACGGGTCCATGCGATGATCTCGACGGTCTCTTCGGTCTCGACCACGTCGATCGATACGACCTCGGTGATGATGCGGGTCTCGGAGCCTTCGACGCACGCACCGCCTTCGACGCGAATGGGGAGAACGGTCGCCGTTGCGCCAATCGGTATGGCCGGATACCAGCGTGCGGCCGTCCGATTACCGTAGACCAGAACGGGATTGCATCCACCCCACTGTTGGATGTCATCCCCTTTGAGGGTGTAGTCCATGATCGGGATCCCATCGCGGTATCCGAGTACATACGAGTTCGAGACGATCGAGAACCCGTCGAGATCCGCATACGGGCCGGCCTCGACTTCTCCGTACCCGCCGACGAAGAACGCATCGAGGGTTCGACCCTGTGGGGTCTCTCGGAACTCGTCGGGCGTCAGTTCCGGTCCATCCGTGTAGGTCTTCGAGAACGGTGAGCCGCCGCCGTACGAACACGAGACCGCTTCCTCAGCACCGAGCGTGCCGAGGAAGGAACAACCGGATGCGATTAGCGAGGTGGCGACCACCGCAAGCAGGAGCCGCCGGATCATCAGTGGTGGTCACCGCCGGGGGCGTGAGCTCGGCTGGCGTCGTGCACAAGGGTCCCGAACGCATACATCTCGATGGCTTCATCGATCACCCGGGTGTCGGTGAGCACGACGTTGATCTCAGCCTCTTCCAGCCGATCCTGGACGGGCAGACCCATCCCTCCGGCGATCACGACGTCGCAGTCGCGAACGGTGTCCACCAGATCATGGTGGCGGCGACGATGCCCCGGATCTGAAGGGTCGATGTTCTTGTAGGAGCCGGCCTCGCGGAGTTCCCGGTTGATCTCAACCCCGTCCTCCATTTCGACGACGACAAAGGCTTTGGTCCGACCGAAGTGGGCAGTGACAGTCTTCCCGTTCAGGGTGGCAAGTGCGATCTTCATGTCGTGCAGGATACGGGTGACCCGGTGCAGTCATGCCGACAATCATTCCACGGACCCGCCTGGCGATCGCAGTCTCGGATACCGTCGCAGGGACGGGCGGGGGTGAGGTCTAGCATCCGGACATGACCACAACAGCACCATTCGGATCTTGGGAATCACCGATCGACGCAGCCGACACCGTCGCCGGGGTTGTCCGCTTCTCCGACATCCAATACGACGACGGGACCCTCTACTGGCTCGAGTCGCGCCCATCGGAGGGCGGCAGAACCGTGCTCGTGCGTCGTCTCGTGGGCGGCACTATCGATGAGGTGTTGACCGGCACATCGAAAGTACGAACGATGGTTCACGAATACTGGGGAGGT
>JAOZMA010000165.1 GCA_029934555.1 Acidimicrobiia bacterium
GCAGATGGCGAGGAGATCCCTCCACCCGAGTTCAACGGCTACCGCCTCATGGCCAAGAAAGAGGTCTTTGCCCTCGCGAATACGATCGACGTCAAGAGCCTCGTCGTCGACACACCCGAAGGTGAGGTCGTCATTCTCGGCCTTTCGCAGGGCCGCATCGTTCTGGCGAGTCAGCGCTACGTCTACAACGCCGAACAGGATGTGCTCGTCGACACCGTCGACAACCGTGTCTGCACGCCAGGACAAGAGACGACCACCAAGGGGAACTTCATCTGCGATGACGGCGAGATCCTCATTCCCGGATGGGTCGCCTTCATCGGGGCGAACAACTACACGCGGGTCGCGACGAACCCGCTGATCCGAGAAGCGTTCTTCAAGGTCTTCCTCTGGAACATGGTCTTCGCCATCCTCACCGTGGTGCTCACGTTCGGAATGGGTCTCATCCTCGCTGTCACATTGCACCACTACCGGATGAAGGGACTCAAGTTCTATCGGTCGGTGTTCATCATCCCGTACGCGATTCCCGCGTTCCTCTCGATCCTGGTGTGGCGTGGACTGCTCAACTCTTCGTTCGGTGTGATCAACTCCACGCTCGCCCCGCTCTACGACCTCATCGGGATGGATCCGATCCGCTGGTTGTCGGATCCGACCTGGGCAAAGGTCTCGGTTCTCCTCGTCAACCTCTGGCTCGGCTTCCCTTACATGTTCCTCCTTACAACCGGCGCTCTCCAGTCGATCCCATCCGACATCCAGGAAGCGGCGCGCACCGACGGCGCGACCGGGTTCAGGGTCTTCTGGAAGATCACGTTCCCTCTGTTGATGGTCGCCCTGGCACCGCTCCTGATCGGCTCATTCGCGTTCAACTTCAACAACTTCAACCTGATCTACCTCTTGACCAACGGCGGTCCACCGATGCTCGGTGCGGCCGTCCCGGTCGGACACACCGACATCCTCATCTCTTTCACGTTCAACCTGGCATCGGCGTCGGGCCGCGGGAACAACTTCGGTCTGGCGGCAGCGATCACGATGTTCATCTTCCTCATCGTGCTGGTGATCTCGGCGTTCAGTTTCCGCTTCACGAAGCGGTTGGAGGAGATCTATGGCAGCCTCTGACAACGGTAGGGTCGAGTACGTGGATCCGAACGACCACAGCGACGCCGCTCTCGAGGAGCGACTCGGCATCGCGGCCGAGACCGGAGGACAACGTGGTGGATTCTTCGCGTGGCGAGGGGCAAAGAAGCAGAAGGTGGTCTATCCACCGCAGAGTCCGAAGATGTGGATCAAGACCGTGGGGTGGCGTCACGCGATCGCGCTCATCGCCGTGGCATTCTCTCTCTACCCGGTCCTCTACATCGTGTCGTCGTCCCTGAGCGCCGACGGCAATCTGGCCAATGCCACCATCATCCCGAGGGATTTCTCGCTCGACTCCTACAAGGAGTTCTTCAACCCCGAGAATCCCAACATCACTCCTTTCACAACGTGGCTACGGAACTCATGGATCGTGTCGCTCGTCGCCGCATCGCTCAATGTTGCTCTCGCCGCCATGGCGGCCTACGCCTTCTCGCGGTTCCGCTTCAAGGGTCGCCGCACGGGTCTTCTCGGACTCCTTCTCGTGCAGATCTTCCCCCAATACCTTGCCTTCGTCGCCATTCTGTTGATCATGATCAGCATCGGGAACGTCTTCCCCGCGATTGGGCTAGACACCCTCGCCGGCCTGACGCTCGTCTACCTCGGCGGGGCGATCGGCTTCAACACGTTCCTCATCAAGGGGTTCATGGACTCGATTCCGGAGTCGCTCGATGAATCGGCGCGGGTCGACGGAGCCGGTGTAGGGACGATCTTCTGGAAGATCATCCTCCCCCTCACTCGACCGGCGCTGGCAGTGATCTTCGTCATCAGCTTCATCACCCTGTTCGGTGAGTTCCTGCTGGCAAGGACCTTGCTGTCGACCACGAGCAATTTCACGCTCGCCGTCGGCCTCCAATTGTTCGCGACCGCCGACTACGGGGCCAGGTGGGGACTGCTCAGCGCCGCGGTGGTGGTTGCCGCCCTGCCGATCGTCCTCACGTTCCTCATCGCCCAGCGGGCGATAGTCTCGGGACTCACCGGCGGTGCCGTCAAGGGCTGACCCCTTGACGAGGGACCAGCGATAGGTCATAATTGTGACCCATGACCGATGTGAAGCCGTTCTCCGAAGTCAAGGCTCATCTGTCGGAGTTCGCCGACCGCGTGGAGACTGAGCACGACCGAATTCTCGTCACCCGCAACGGGAGGCCATCATTCGTCCTCGTGAGCCCCGACGATCTCGAGTCACTCGAAGAGACCCTGGACATACTCCGGGAACCCGAACTGGTCGCATCGATCAAACGATCGCGACAAGAAGCCGCAGACGGCATGCGCGAGCCGCTACAGGATCACGTCTAAGGGGATTCGGTGTACTCCGTCGAGATCACACCGGAAGGACGAAGACACCTCAACGACCTTCCCGAGAAGGTCCGCTTCGCAGCGATAGAAACGGCATTTGGGGCAATCGCACGGAACCCTCAAAGAGCGGGCAAACCATTGCTTGGTGAACTGGAAGGACTGCACTCGGCTCGTCGTGGTGACTTCCGCATTATCTACGAGATCATCGAAGATGAGAACGTCGTGGTCATCTATCGCATCCAGCATCGAAACGACGTCTACCGACCGCGGTAGCTAACCGGCCCAGACCCACAGTATCCAGATGGCCATCATCATCAGGCCGATGGCGAACTGAACGCCCGACGCGAGCAACATCGCCTTGAGCGTGGCCCAGGTCGCGTTGAGGGCACCGGCAACGTGGCGTTCTCGCACGATCGTTGTTACCAGGATCCCTACGACGAATCCGAGAGGGGCACCTACCACCGGAACGACGAAGAAGCCTGCGATGGCGCAGCCGAGGGCGATCAGCTGTCCCCACCAGGGAACACCGACCGATGCTGCCGTACGTTGAGGCAGATAGACAGCGGATGCCGTTCCGACGACCGCCAACGCCGTGATCACAGCGATGGCGACCCAGCCACCGGATCCGAATCCGGCAACGACCCCGTACACCGCGGCTGCAGCCCAGATGACCCACAGGCCGGGAAGGATCGGCAGCACGGTACCGGCGATCCCGACCACCATGACGACGGCGATAAAGACGATGAAGAGTGTGTCGGCGCTCACCCGTCAGATCGAATGCTCTCTTCAAGCAACATGGCGATGTCCTTCACGATGACAGTCTCTTCGACGCCGAGATCGCGTACACCGTCATCCAGCATCACGAAGCAGAACGGGCAACCGGTCGCCACGACGTCGGTGCCACATGCGATGGCCTCCTCGGTCCGATCGATGTTGATCTTCTTGCCCGTGTCTTCCTCGAACCACATCTTCCCGCCGCCTGCACCGCAACAGAACGATTCACTCTCAGACCGGGGCATCTCAACCCGCGTTCCGACCGCATCGACGATCCCCCGCGGTTGCTCGTACACGTCGTTGTAGCGACCCAGGTAGCACGGGTCGTGGAAGGTCACGGTCTGCCCGTTCGACTTCGGCGTGATCCTCCCTTCGTCCACGAGACGCATCAGGAGCTCCGAGTGGTGGATCGTCTCGTAGTCGCCGCCGTACTGCGGATACTCGTTCATCAGCGTGTTGAAGCAGTGCGGGCACTGCGTGACGATCTTGGTGACCCCGAGGTCGTTCAACGTCTCGATGTTCTGTAACGCCAGGCCCTGGAACACGTACTCGTTGCCGGTACGACGGGCGGGATCGCCCGTGCAGAGCTCTTTCTTGCCGAGGATCGCGAAGTCGACACCGGCCTCGTGGAGGAGCTTCGCCGTGGCGATCGTGACCTTCTTGTTCCGGTCGTCGAACGATCCCGCACACCCCACCCAGTACAGGTACTCCGCAGTGACACCCGGATCGTCGAGGAACTTCACCTCGAAGTCGAGTTCCTTGACCCAATCTCCACGGGTTGTCTGGTCCATCCCATAGATGTTCGAGGAGTTCTCGAGGCTGACGTACGCCTTGCCCAACTCCGACGGGAACTCCGCCTCCATCAACGAGAGGTAGCGCCGCATGTCGAGGATCTTGTCGACGATCTCGAGGCCGGCCGGACACACTTCGTCACAGGCCCGGCAGGTCGTACACGACCACAGCTCCTCGGGAGTGATCCGCTCGAAGACGAGATCCGACGAAACGGTGAGATCACCATCAACACTCACGGTCGGCGAGACCGGTTGCGCTGCCGTTTGCGCTGCGACCTGCCCGAGCTTGAGAATGATCTCGCGGGGATCGAGCGGCTTACCCGTCTGGCTCGCCGGACAGACCTCGGTGCAACGGCCGCAGACGGTGCAGGCATCGGTGTCGAAGAGCTGTTTCCACGTGAACTCGCCGACCCGGTCGGCCCCAATGGTCTCGATGTCTTCCGCCTCCATGAGGTTCGGAACCGCTCTCATGGCACCCTTCGGCCGATCGCGAGGCGCAAGCGCCAGGTTCGTCGGCGAGGTAACGACGTGACGGAGCTTCGTCGCCGGAAGGATGACGAGGAAAGCGACGAAGCCCACAGCGTGGATGATCCAGAACGCCTGGTGCCACCCTGTAGCGGTCGCCGACGGGATCAGATAGGACAGCGGATAGCCGACGAAAGACCACACCTCGAACGATGGCTGTCCGCTGTACGAGATCCGGGCTGCCTCGGTGAGGAGGCCGGAGACGCCGATGAGTCCGAGGGTGAACAAGATCCACCCATCCTCAGGTCGGGTCTTAGCCCTGAGCCGCCACGGCTTCTGTACGTATCGCCGCACAGCGGCCCACACGATGCCGACGATGAACACGATGGCCGCGAGATCGAGTGCCGCCGAGTATCCCTGATAGAACCAGCCGTGGAGGAACTTCATGCTTACAGGGAGCAGATGGTCCAGTTCGAGGGTGATCGTCCCGAGAAGAAGGACGAGGAAACTCCAGTAGATCATCGAGTGCATGACGCCGGCTCCGCTGTCCTTCATCACGGTGCGCATCAACAGGCCGTCGCTCAGCCCGATCAGGCGTTGCTTCCACATGCCCGATCGGCCCTCCCACGAACCTCTCTCCCAACTCCTCGCACGCTCGGCGAAGAGGTAGAACATGACGCCGAGGAAGGTGGCGATCGTCACGTAGAAGAGCGCAACGATCAACGCAGGGATATTGCCGAAGACCTCGCGACCGATGGCGAAGTGAGGCTCGTCGGGGAGCGACCCGAGCCACCAGAAGATCAGGGTTCCGATAACCGCTAGACCAGCCAGAACCGCAAGAACCCGACTCGGTGTGACCGTCCACCCCTCGCGCTTCTCGTCGCTGTCCGGTGGCGTCTCGGTGGTGGTCAACACAAGCCTCCTGTGGGTTCGGAGACAGTGTAGAGAGTGAGGATGGAGGACCAGCCAAGAGCGGACAGCGGACAGCGGACAGCGGACAGCGGACAGCGGACAGCGGACAGCGGACAGCGAGGGTGGCTTATCGATGGTCTTCCAAT
>JAOZMA010000007.1:0-12287 GCA_029934555.1 Acidimicrobiia bacterium
TCTCTGACATTCTCCACCACGCAGTGGGGGAGATGCCCGGCAGGGCATTAGGGGGCTCCTGGAAGTGTCGCGGTTCGGCGTGGGACCGTCTGCGAGGCGGAAGCCCCCCTGCGCCGCTGGCGCGCCGCGTCCCCCCGCCGATGCGTCGGGGGGACAGGGGACTGGTCCTCTGTCGCCTCAACACACCCAGTGGATTGAGGCCTGGACGGCCGGGGGGACAGGACAAGGGTTCTCTGTCACCGCAGAAACCACGGATTCAGGCACCGTGGGGGAGCGACTTCGCGGAGGATCTGGTCGACTCTCAGCCGTTGGCTGATTCGTACGCCGACTGGCACGCCTTCGTGCCGTCATCGGTGGTGAGGTACTCCAACCAGATATCGTCGCCGTTTTCGAACTCATCTCCGACGGCGACGAGCGCCGTCAGCTCCTCCTCGGTCAGGTCGTCGGCGCTGAGATCATCGGGGTGCACGTCGGTGGTGATGCCGGCCTCATCGAGCATGAAGTGACCGACCGTGTCCACGCCGAGATCATCGGCAGCGTCCCAGATCGCGTCGAAAGACGTAACGTCTCCGGGATCGGCGCACCATGCCTGCTCGGCTTCCGTGAGTTCTGCATCGGCAGAGTCGCTACTACAGGAAACGGCGACAAGCGCCAGGACGGTGAAGAGTGCCACAGTGAGTGTTCGCATGGCGTCATCGTAGCGACAGCGATAGGCAGTCAAGTCATCACAATACGCAGGATGATCGCCAGCACCGTCAGAAGCCATCGGCCCCCGAACATGGCAACAGCAAGTGTGCTCCGTCGCTCCACATTCTCTCACGGGAATGACCCAGTGATTGCGCCTCTCGAGTGGTCGGAGCGAGGGGGGCGAACGGCCTCGCTTCTTTCCCCGTCCATCTTGACGCACGACACGCTCACGCCCGACAACGGAGATGCTCCGTCGGGTTCGTACGGATTCACCGGCATACCTATCCTGCTGCACCATGAGAATCGTCATAGTTGGGGCCGGAGCTGTCGGCTCATACCTCGCCGACCGACTCGCCCTCGAAGGCCAGGATGTCGTCCTCGTCGAATCGGATCCCGAGAGAGCTGCCGAGGTTCAGGGAGAGATCGACTGCATGGTCGTCACAGGCAACGGTGCGTCGGCGTCGACTCTCAGAGGTGCGGGCCTCGCCGATGCCAACCTGCTGATCGCCGTTACATCTTCAGATGCGATCAACGTGCTCGCCTGCAACGCGGCGAACACACTTGGTATCCCGCGAAAGGTCGCTCGTGTCGAGGACAAGGAGCTGAAAGCCGAGGTCGCTGAGTTCGGTGTCGACCTCATCATCGATCCGGGCGAAGCCGCCGCCCGCGAGCTCCTCACGCTCGTCAAACGGGGCGCCGTCTCCGAACTCGTGGAGTTCGCCGATGGGCGCCTCCTACTCATGGGTGCCTACGTCAGCCCCACGGCCGAGGTCGTGGGGACGACCCTGGCAGATCTCCGTAAGTCGGTCGACGGTTGGAACTGGCTGGTCGTGGCCGTCATTCGCCACGGCAAGACACTGATCGCTCGCGGTTCGACGATGCTCGAGCCTCACGATCATGTCCTTCTGATGGCTCGAGCCGACAAGACCTCCGAGGCCTACACCCTGCTCGGGATCACGGATCACGCAGCCGAGAAAGTGATCATCCTCGGCGGTACCCGCCTTGCACGAATAACCGCATCGCTCCTCTCTGACAATGGCATCTCGACAACGCTGATCGACGAGGACCGCGAGCGCTGTCAGGTGATCGCCGAGACCCTCCCGAGAGTCATCACGGTCTGCGGCAACCCGACCGACCCCAAGATCCTCATCTCTGAAGGAGTCGCTGCAGCCGACTCTGTCATCGCCCTCAGCGGATGGGATGGGGAGAACCTTCTCGGGTGCCTGCTCGCCAAAGAACTGGGCGCAGGCGAAGTGATCGCACGGTTCACGAACACCGACCTCGTCGGCATCCTGGGCGGAGCAGGTCTCGATGCCACGGTGAGTTCCCGCCTGTCTGCCGCGAACGAGATTCTTCGCTTCGTCAGGAGGGGCGTGATCTACTCGGTCGCGACTTTCTCCGACTCGGACGCCGAAGCCATCGAACTCGCCGTCGGCCCCAAGAGCCCCGCGATCGGGAAATCTCTCAACGAACTCGACCCACCGGAGTCGCTGATCATTGGAGGCATCCAGCGCGGAGACAAAGCGTTCGTGCCCCGTGGCAGCACCGTGATCGAAGAGGGCGATCACTTGATCGTCATCGCGCTTCCGGAGGCTATCGCTGCCGCCGAGAGCCTCTCGGGCTGACCGGCGATGTCCTGGCGGAACCTCCTCCACGTCGCAGGGGCCGTCGTTGGAGCGACGGGAGTCTCCATGCTCCTCGCTGCGCTCGTCTCAATCATGTATCAGGAGTGGTCAACGGCGGGATGGATCGCCTTGTCGGCGCTCATCACCATGGCCATCGGGTTCGTGGTGTGGAAGTTGTTCGACCGACCCGGGGAGTTGAGCACGCGCGAAGGCTTCGCAGCCGTGGCGCTCGCCTGGATCGCGATCGGGGTCATCGGTTCCCTCCCATATCTGTTGACCGGCTCGATTACGAATGTGACCGATGCCGTGTTCGAGACGGTGTCCGGCTTCACAACCACCGGCTCGTCGGTGATTCCCGACCCGGGCGCGCTCCCCCACGGGATCCTGTTCTGGCGCTCGCTCACCCAGTGGATCGGAGGCATGGGAATCATCGTCCTATCGATCGCCATCCTTCCGCTCCTCGGCATGGGCGCTGTCCAATTGGCTCGGGCCGAATCTCCCGGACCTACGCCTGATCGCCTGACACCCAGGTTCAAGGAAACCGCCAAGCGACTCTGGATCGTCTACTTCGCGTTGACGGGTGCCCAGATTCTCCTGCTCTGGGTCGGCGAAATGAACCTCTTCGAATCTGTCAACCATGCGTTCACGACTCTCTCCACCGGCGGTTACAGCACGAACGCCGGCTCTCTTGGGGCGTTCTCCTCATACTCACAATGGATCGTGATCGTCTTCATGGTCCTGGCAGGGATGTCCTTTGCCGTTCACTTCCGGGCCATCAGCAAACCGGGTGTCTACTGGAGGACCACCGAAGTGCGGGTCTACCTCGGGGTGATGGGCGCGGCCGCGATAGTGATGGCGATCGGCACGTGGGGTGGTCCGATTCACGAGGTCGTCAGGGACGCGATCTTCACCGCCGCAACGCTCGTCACGACCACCGGTTTCGGCACCGCCGATTTCGGGCTGTGGAAGCCTGCACTCCAGATCATGATCGTTGGCCTCATGTTCATCGGCGGGATGGCTGGATCGACATCCGGATCGATCAAGATCTACCGGCACGAGATTCTCTTCGAGTCGTCAAGATCTGATGTTCGCCGTCTGATCCATCCCCGCGGCGTGTTCGTCACCCGCATCGGCAAGACCCCCGTGAAGGACACGGTGGTGGAGGCGGTGCAGACCTTCTTCATGCTCTACATGTTCGCTTTCATGACCGGTTCGTTCGCTCTCGCGGTTATCAGCTCGATCTGGGGTCCCGATCTCGACATCGTGTCCACGGTCTCTGCCGTCGCATCGTCGATCGGAAACGTGGGTCCGGGTCTCGGCTCGGTTGGTCCGACGGAGAACTACGTCGGGATTGCCGCTCCCGGAAAGTGGCTGCTTGCAGCGTTGATGATCGTGGGACGCCTGGAGATACTCCCGATTCTGATCCTCTTGAACCGCGAGAGTTGGCGCCGCTAGAACGCTGCCACCGACAGGATCGCTACACCACGGTTCGGTTCCTGTCCCACTGCGATGCCATCATGTGGCTCATGGGAACGACGGCGACGCACAGAGGACCGGTCCTGATCGGTGGTGGAGAACTCGGGCGATGTCCGACTCGGATCCATCACAGCCGATTCAACGATGCCGCCCGATCCACCAGCGCGGTCGTGGAACGCAGAATTGCAGAGGGTCGCCGTTGGGAAGAGACCGTCGTCGCTCACATCCTCGAGAGGCTCCCGGCATGGACGATGATCTCGTCCACAGACGGCGTCTTTGACCGGACCGCGCCTGTTGTCATCGATCCAACGGTGCGTGCGCATAGCCGCGAAGCGATCACCACCGTGCTGCTCCGGGCAGGTGTACCTCTCATCTTCGGTGGTCGCATCTCGGCTCCCCACCTGCACGCCGTGGGTGCTCCCGACCTCCTCGTACGCCTCGATGACGGGTACGCGCCGATCGACATCAAGCATCACAAGGTGATAGGCGAGCGAGGCGTGCCGGCCCGACTGGCCCCTGCCGACCAACTCCAAGACACGGGTGGATCGCTCCGGACGTTTCGATCCGAACGAGTGATCGACCTGCTCCAGGTTGCCCACTACTGGACGCTGCTCGACTCTCTCGGTTACGCGAGTGCGCGGCGTATCGCCGGCATCATCGGGTCAGAACCGGCGGTCACGTGCCTCTGGGTCGATCTGGCGGATGGCAATCCCCGGCTGCTCGACCGCTATCAGACGGCGCTCGACGATGCGATCGCTGTCGTTGAGGCAGGGCAAGATCAACCCGGGGTTCCGCTCGTACCGGCCGTCTGGCGGGGTGAGTGCCGATCGTGTCCATGGGCCGATCTCTGTCGGGCGGAACTCGAAGACGTCGACCATGTCTCCCTCCTCCCGGCCATCGGAGCGATCGAAACGAAACACCTCCTCGCGGCCGGTATCTCGACGACGTCCCACGTAGCCGATCTCGACACCGGAGCGCTCGCAGACGAATTCGAGATCCCCGATGAAGCGATCCTGCAGGCGAGAGCACGCGGTGCCGGAACACTCCTGCGTCGGACTGGTGCCGACGTGACTCTGCCGAATACTGCAGTGGAGATCGACTTCGATGTTGAGACCTACAGAGGGGTGCTCTACCTCGCCGGACTGCTCATCACCGACGCCGATGGTTCGAGATTCGAACCGATCGCCGACTGGACCGGAACGCCCGGTGGGGAGCGCCGAGTCCTTGCCGACCTCTTCGCATTCTTCGACAACGTTGCATCGTCGGACGATGCTGTCGTCTATCACTGGACCGGATACGAGCGGACCATCCTCCGAGAAGCCGGCGAGCGGCATGGGCTGTCGCTGGGTTCGGCACCGTCGGTGGATGCCTGGTTCGATGCCTACGCCTGCGACCTGTGGTCGTGGACGAAGGAGCGACTCGTATCCCCGAGTGGCTACTCCTTGAAGGTGATCGCACCGCTGTGCGGTTTCGAGTGGCGCGATGACGATCCCGGTGGGGCCCAATCCGAGATCTGGTATTCCGACCTGTTGAAGGGTGATGCGAGCCGTCGGTCCCGACTCTTCGAGTACAACGAGGACGACGTCGCTGCGCAGCTCGCCATTCGGCGCTGGGTTCGCGCACGCTGGTAGGGCGTTCGGGTCTGCCACTCGCTGGATGACGACCGTCCGTTCCTCCGTCGCCACGGTGCTGTGCGTCATGTGTGAATAGGTTTGCGTTTCGGGGCGTTGCCGAAGGCATGGAATCTGCAGAGGAACAACATCTCACCTGGTTGGCTCGGTCTTTCGGGCGTACCGATTACCTTCCCCTCACCCCTGATGATCTCGAAGCCCTCTCGGGCGCGGGGAGCTACGTCGAGAAGTACCCGGGGACACACCTGATCAGAGAAGGCGAAGACTCGGTCGCGGCGTTCGTGATCCGCAGCGGAGACGTCGAACTGTTCAGAAGCCGCAAGAGCGGGCGTCTCATCGTCGGACGAGTCGGCTCCGGGGCCGTCATCGGCGACATCGCGATGCTGCGTGCCCAGCCGTACATCTCGAGCGCACGGGCTGTCACGCCGGTGGAAGCGTTCAGGATCGATCGCTCGAAGCTCTTGCCGGTCCTCATCGAGCATCCAACCATCGCGATGCGGTGGCTCGTTGCCGGCCTGAATCAGTTGGAAGCGACTCAACGGCGTGTGCTGCGGTTGATGCGAGGCTCGGTGAAGGAACAGGTTGCAGAGATGGTCCTCGACGATTCTGACCGCTACGGGGAACTTCACCTCTCGCAGGCAAGCCTTGCCGGGCTGCTCGGTGCCAGCCGGCAGTCTGTCAATGAAGCCCTCTCCGAACTGCGAGATGAAGGGGCGGTTGAGACGGGATACCGGGTGATCACACTCGTCGACCGCGAAGCACTCGCGACAGCGGCCGGGCGCTGAGCGGAGCGATCAGCGCGTCCGCCACCATCCGAATCCGATCCCGCTGACCGCGCCGATAGCAGCGAACGTGAATGCCTCGACCATCGGACCCGGGAACATCTCGAACACGGGACCGTCCATCGCACCGATGGCAAGTAGCAGCAGCGCAGCGCCCATGGCAATCGCCAGGCTGATCGCTCCCACTCGCAGAACGGAGGCTCGATCCGTAGCCGCACCTTCGTCCAGAATGAGCAGCACGGGCGGAGCGGCAGCTATCAGAAACGGTGCCAGGTGGAACGTCGAAGTCGGCTGAAAGATGGCAACGGCCACCCACAGAACGGCGAGCATGGCACCCCACATGAGAGCGCGTCGGATATCGGTGCGAGCGATGGTTTGCGTGGTCATGGCAGCGTCAACCTCGGCCCCCGGGCGATTCATCCCCCAATGTTCGGATTCTTGACACTCGTGAATCGGCTGACGCCTCCAAGCCCCGGCGTACACTCGTCGGACGAGGAGCTTCCATGTGCACCATCGGCGTACTGCGGTTCGAAGACGGCAGCTACGGCCTGTTCAAGAACAAGGACTTCGCTCGCCCTTCCTTTGATGATCAGATCGTTGTCGAACGATCGGTGTTCGGCGTCTCCGGCCTCGTCACGTGGGCCGGTAGCGATGCCGTGGTCGACGATTTCTCCGGATTCTCGATCGGAGCCAACGCCGAGGGGTTGTTGTGCTGCGATGCGAACGTGAAGACGATCCCCGGCTACGCGAACTACGACGACCTCGTCGAGATCGCTCTCCGAAGCAGCGGCGGCTTCGTGGGCGCCGTCGAGGCCGTTGCTGATGCGGTTGCCCTGAGACCGTACAACTGGGGGAACCTCGTGCTGATCGATGAGGATCTGGCAGGAGGGATCGAGGTTCGCGGCGATCGCATCGAAGCCATCGTGGACGACGGGCCGACAATCAGAACGAACCATCACATCGCCTTCAGGGCCACCGGAGACGACGACAATACGGCAACATCACAGCCGAGGTTGAGCACCGCCCGGCGTTTGATCGACAGCACCGGCGGACTCGATGGTATCCACAACCTGACGCGTTCCCACGATGGCGGCTCTGGGGGAATCTGTGTACACGGATCGCACCAGACGGTCTACAGCTATGTGCTCCACCATGACGGTGATGGGATCAACCTGTCCGTCACCCAGGGTTCACCGTGCCAGACCGCAGCCCCGAGGGTCTTGACACTTCCCCTCGGAAAGTCGTGGTCGATCGCGGGTGCCGACGGCTTCCGGGAGGACTATCCGTCGCAGAGATCGAGCGTCCCGACCTGATCAACGTGGACCGGGGATGCAGCCTCAGACCTGCGCTTCGCATCGTCGGGCGATCGCCTCCATGGCATCGTCGAGGCGGCCGACCCACACCTTGCCATGGGCCGGGGTGCGCTTCGGTTCGAGATGATGAACGAGATGGTGGCCGAGTTCGTGGGCGATGGTCCGCAGCATCGTCGTGTGGCCGAGCCGGATCTGCCCGTGCTCCGGGATCGTGCGCCGCCGTTGGGCCTCCCAGGCGACGATACGATCCTCGCTGTTGGTCTCAACGATCACCGATCGAGGTGGCCAACACTCACCGGTGTCGGGTCGGCGGCGCCGATTGAAGGCCAGGTCGGGCATGGGGACCCCGAACCGCTCCGTGACCGAACGCACCAGTGCCTCGGCTTCGCCTCTCTCAACGGCGTAGCGGTCACCGAGCTCGGTGAGAAGTTCGTAGTCACGACTGAACCTCCGCACCCGATGTTCGTGGCGCGGCACTCGATCCGATCGCTCGATGGTTCGAAGGTTCATTTCATCGCTCCCTCTGTCCCCATCTCTCGTTCGTGTGGGTTGCCAGCATCACTACAGATGCGGAGACCCTGTGCGTTGTCAGTCGGCTGGTTGCTCGGCCGCCAGTGCCGGGGGCGCCTCCGGCACGGCGATCGATTCCTCATCTGCTTCGCCTAGATCCAGCTCGTGGATCCTGGTTCCGCGGCTCTGGACTTTGCCGGCAGAGATCTCGATCTGGTCGATGTCCCGGTGAGCCTGGTCGAAGTGTCGTCGCAGGTTGTCGACCCGTTCAGAGAGCCGGCCGACGTCCGTCAGCATGGTGCCGACCTCGGTCTGGATGACCCCGGCCTGCTTGCGCATCTCGACGTCGCGGAGGACGGCTCGTACCGTCGTGAGTGTCGCCATCATCGTCGTCGGTGACACGATGTAGACGCGGGCCTTGTAGCTCGCCTCGATGATCGCCGGGTGGTTCGCATGTAGCTCGGCATAGACGGCCTCGGATGGCAGGAACATGAGTGCCGAGTCGGCGGTCTCGCCGGGGATGATGTACCGCTCCGAGATGTCGCGGATGTGCTTCTTCACGTCTTCACCGAGCTGCTTGGCGAAGGCCTTCCGACCGTCGTCGTCCTCGGCATTCAGCATGTTCCGGTATGCCGTGAGGGGGAATTTCGCGTCGACGACGACCGAGCCGGGAGGATTCGGCAGCTTGATCAGGCAATCGGCTCGCTTCCCGTTCGACAAGACGCTCTGGAACTCATAGGCCGCCTTGGGAAGTGCGTCTTCGACGATCGCCTCGAGTTGTACCTCCCCGAACGCGCCACGGGCCTGCTTGTCGTCGAGGATGTGCTGCAGACCGACGACCTCCGTCGAGAGCTTCGTGATGTTCTGCTGTGCCTGATCGATCACGGTGAGCCGCTCGGTCAGCTTGGTGACCGACTCGGTCGTCTCCTTCGAGGACTTCTGGAGGCTCTCCCCCATCCGGTCCTGCACCTTCTCGAGTCGTTCGTTCATCGATTTCGTGAGTCGCTCCGAAGACTCCTGAACAGCCTTCGCTGTCGCTGCCGTGGAGGCCGCCTGCTGATCGGTGAGCGAGGTCAGCTGTCCGGTCAGTGCCTGCTGAGACGCGACGAGTTGCTCGATGCGCCGATCGGACTCCTCAGTGTCCTCTTCCCCACCGCGCAACACCGCCCAGGCGACGATCGCCGCCGCCACGAGGACCGCCACAGCCAGAATGATCAATGCGACTTCCACAATCAGGGCCTCTCACTTCCAAGTTTCAACTCTTAGATCTCAGCGTAGGGGGTCCCTGTGACACAATCGGTTCACGCGGAACATGAGATGCCCGACCGGGGTACTCAGTACCAGATGACCTCGCCGAATCCGGGGAGTGGCATCTCGTCGGGAACGGTTCTCGCCTCGCCGGCGGCGAAGCGGGACGCCGTCCAGACACCGGCAGCGGCATCGAGGATGTCGTCAGCCGGAACCGCACCGACAGCATCGGGGAGACGGTCCGGCAGCGACAGACCAACGCCAGACAACAGGCGCCGACGTTCGCTATGTCCGTTCCATGTTCGTTTCGAGAACGCCAGCGGGCGCCCGGCGAGGGCCCGGAACGTGACCTCTGGATGGATCTCGATCACGCGTGCATCCGACCGTGCGACGGCATCGGTTTCCAGGATGCGGTGACGGAGCGCGTAGCTCTGTGCCGTCAGACCCACGCCATAGCGCTCGCGGGAGAACCGGAGCGCTTCCTTGTATGTTCCGAGCTCGAGGACGTCACGCGGCGGTGTGGGGAACACGCTCGACCCCCGGGCGCCGATGAAGCGTCGAGCGGCGGCATCTGCGGCTCGCGGCGGTGCCACCGGCAGACCGATCGGGATGTCGACCGCGATGACCTCAGCGTCGGCCTCTGCTGATGTGAGTTCGTCAATCGTGTCGTATACGTCGATCGATGCGATCCAGCCGTCAACGGTGACGACCGCGATCCATCCCTTCTTCCAAACGTCAGCTCCAACGACTCGAGCCATGCACTCCTCCGGGCAGAAGAGTACAACTGCGGTGCCGCCCGATGCCAGGTGAGAGCGAGGACACGGAGTGCCGACAGGCGACAGGCGACAGGCGACAGGCGACAGGCGACAGGCGACAGGCGACAGGAAGGTACCGGATACCGACAACCGGCTAGATGAACCTCACGACAAGGATCGCCGCAAGCAGGAGCACACCGGCGACAACACCGCCGCTGACAATCCCCTCGTGCTCCTTCTTGAAGAGTCCGGTTCTGGCGAAGTAGGCAAAGTCGAGGATCCCGAGGAACGCCAGCATCCCCGCAGCAACGAGACCGAGCGATTCGCCGACCGGTCTCGACCTCGACACCAGCATCTCGATCTCCCCGGGCGGCGCCTCCGAGACCTGCAGTACCGCGGCCATCACGAGAACGATGGCGAGGACCGAGTCGGCGTAGACGAACGGAGTCTCGTGGTCGATGTAGCCGTCAGGGAGCCATGGTTCGTCGTGTGGTTGCCTGAACCAGGTGATCCAATAGGCTGCTATTCCCAGAGCCGCCACGACTTCAAGACCGGCGATGAGCCAGACGATCGGTTCGTGGCTCACTTCGCTTCAGCGGACTTGGCTACGAGCCGCTCGGGGATCATGTCCCTTCCATAGACATCACCGATCGTTTCGGCGCGCTTGATCAGCTCAGCCTGGTCACCGTGGACAAGGACCGAGGCGGGTCTCGGCAGGGAATTGAAGTTGGAGGCCGAACTCTCTTGGTAGGCACCGGTCTCGAGCAGAGCAACGACCTCCCCGGTCTGCACGTCGGGGACCCTCGCACCGAGCACGATCTGATCGGCATAACACGAGTGCCCGACGATGTCGGCGGTCTGGGTCGCCGGCGCATCGGGTTGCGAAACAAAGACGAACGGATGGCGGTTGTGCTCAAGAACTCCACCGGCAAGGAAGAAGTAGGTCGTGTCGGTGAGCACCCATGTATACGGGATCGGTCTCGTCTGACGTTTGACGGTCTTGACCGTCGATAGATGGATGCCCGTGTTCCCGTACATGGATCGCCCGGGTTCGAGTTGGAGTCGAATTCCGTTCGGGTCCACTCCATTCGCTTTCAACTCCCGGCGCAATGTCGACGTGACCGACCGTCCATACTCCTCGATCGTCGGTGGCGCTTTGGGATCGCTCTGACTCGTGAGCACAGCGAGGATCTTGGAGAGTGCTCCGTGATATGCCTTCGATCCCAACCCTCGCAGACCGACGAGGAACGGGTAACCGATAGCCGTGAGCAGGAACTCCGAGCGGGGGAACTCTTTGTTGAACGGATCTCTGGGGCTAGCGAATCCACCGCCGATGTCGATCTCCGACGGCTGCCAACCTCCCCATGCGCTGGAGAGTTCGCCGACGAGCCGGGCGTAGCGAACAATCATCTGCTCCCAGAACCAGAGGCTCGGATGGTGGCGTCCGGCGTGGAAGTGAAGACCGACAAGATCGACGTTCGGCATCACGAAGACCCGGTGTCCCATCTCCACCAGATACTCGACCGGAATGCCCGACTTGTACACCTGAATGCCAAGGTCGATGGGGACGCTCATCTGCGAGAAGTCTGTGCGGCGCCACAGGTTCGGCATCGTCGGCTTGACGCGGAATCGGATCTTGGCCGTCTTGTTCAACTCGGCAGCGACCTCTTGGATCAGGTCGATCTCGTGGACGTCCTCGACGGTGATGCGCACGCCGGCGTCGACGCAGTTCCGTAGGTGATCTTTGGGCTTGCCGCCGCCGTTGACCGACACGCGTTCCGGATCGACGCCGGTCTTGAGCACGCCGGCGAGTTCCTCCGGCGAGTAGATGTCTGCGCCTGCGCCCTCGTTCGAGAGGACCTGACGGGTGGCGAGAAGCGTGTTGGCCTTCATCGCAGGCAGTATGTCGACCGGTCCCGGCCAGCCCTTGGCGAATGCTTCGCGGAAACGGCGCAGGTTCTCCCTGATCTGCGCTTCCGAGAAGACGAAGAGAGGGGTTCCGTACTCCTCGGCAAGATCGAGGGTGCTGACCCCCTCGATGTGTAGGACGTCGTCTCGAACGGAGAGACAATCGAAATCTCGCATCGCTGCGGACCAGTGGGAACGGGAGTCGGTGGATCGGGTCATTGGGGCCTCCTCGGGCGCAATCGTACCGACTCGTCCTTGACGGTGTCGTTTGTGTCTGCAGACACAACAGTTGTGAACGTAGGCACAAACGATCACGGAAATCCGGCTCCGTCAAATCCGTTGTGCGTATGAC
>JAOZMA010000007.1:12387-20739 GCA_029934555.1 Acidimicrobiia bacterium
GTAGGCACAAACGATCACGGAAATCCGGCTCCGTCAAATCCGTTGTGCGTATGACCACGTCCCAGGTGGCCGTAGGCACAAATGACGGAGATGGGACTTCAGGTTGGTGGCACGCCGTGGAGTTCTGTGTAGAGATCGATCGCCTCTTCGAGGTAGTTGACGCCGCAGACGAGAGCCACCGACGCGTATGCAGTGCACTCCCCCGTCTTGACGTAGGCATAAGCCCGCTCGGCCATGTCGTCCATCAGCTCCTGATGGGGCCGCTCGTCGGGCTCGACCGGCAACTCTGCGACGGTGGCCGCGTACACATCCGGGTTCCACTTACGGAACTCCGTCGCCACGGTCGCAGCTTCGATGACGAGTTCATCGCCCACGGCACGCACGACGTCCACGACAGTCGGAACACCGCATGTGAGGCCGAGGTCGATCCGTCTGGCGCCCTTTGGGACACGGAGTCCGGCATCGGTGAGCACGATGATGTCACCGTGCCCGGCGGCGGCAATGAGATCAAGGAGCTCAGGATGGAGGATGCCACGCTGCTTCATGTCTTCTCCTTAGCATTCGAGAACTTGCACGAATGTGCTCTATTGGACATCTGTGCGCGACCCGATGATAATCCAACCCAATGGCTGAAGACACCACCCGACAAGACCTGGCGATTCGCGTTGCGTGGCTCTACCACGACCGCGGGCTCACCCAACAGGAGATCGCCGATCGGTTGGGGCTCTCCCGCTCCACGATCAGCCGCATCCTCACCGACGCAGAACGTGAAGGAATCATCCGGGTCGTCATCACACAACCGCTCCCCGAAGCTGCACAACTCGCTGAGGCCTTGATCGAGCGGTACAAGCTCGCCGGCGCCATCGTCGGTACCGCTCTCGACGGCGAATCCCCCGCGCTCGCAGCCGCCATCGCAACGGCTCGTCGGCTCGAGAGCATCGCCGCATCGGGCTCGGTGACCATCGCTGCAGGATGGGGTCGCACGATCGCACTCTCGGCCAGCGAGACCCGTCCCGTCCCCACAACGAAGGTGACCCTTGTTGATGCGTTCGGTCATACAACGACCGACGACACGACGGCCGCGGTCGAGGTCACGAACACGCTGGCTCGCAAGTTCGACGCTCGCGTGATGCACGTTCCTTCCCCGGGATTCGCTCCATCGTCCGAGATCGCCACGACATTCCTCTCTTCCCCACCGGTCGCCCGCGCTCTCGAGAAGGCCCGATCGGCCGATGTCGTCCTCGTATCGGTCGGCATCGTCGGATGCGATTCATTGCTGGTCGCCGAAGGCTTCATGACCGAAGAGGCGATGACCGAGGTGACGGATGCCGGAGCCGTCGGCGAGGTGTTCGGCTGGTACTTCGATGCCGATGGACACAGTGTCCAGGCGCCCAGTCTCCATCCCGTCGCGTTGACTCTCGACGAACTGCGCAACGCATCGAGAGTGATCGGCGTCGCCGGAGGAACCGAGAAAGCAGATGCGATCAAAGGCGCCATCGCCGCAGGCATCCTCGACGAGCTAGCGATCGACGAGACCCTGGCAGAAGAACTGTTGAAGAAGTAGACACCTGCGGCGCCGTAATCCGTAGTCCGTAGTCCGTAGTGGGGCACCGTAGTGGTCCGTACGGATCTGTCTTGCTGGCAGCTGGCAGCTGGGAACTGGCGACTGGCGACTACTCGATTGCTTCGCGGAAGGCTTGGGCATTCTCTCTCAGGTTGCCCTCACCCCTATGCAGATCTCCGCCTATCAGCAGGACGATGTCTTTGCCATAGAAGTCGAGCATCTCTGCCGTGCGGTCCATGGTCATCCCTCCTCCTGCTGCGGGCCAGATCGGATTGATGCCTTCGATCGGCGTTCGACACGCTTCGGAGATTTCCGAGCACGCTTCGGAGCTGAAAGAGAACCGGCCGCCGAAGTTGGGAAAGATCGATATGTCGGCGCCCGCCAACCTCATCAGCGTTCCGAAAATGACGCTGTGGGCAATGCCTCCGGTCGGTGATGAGACAAACCCACCGAGCATCGCCGGATGGCCCATGATCGGAAGGGCTACATCATCCCGGGCTGCGATATCACGCATGAAGTCGAAGCCGGTGATCCCCGGGAGGACGAGCAGACCACCGGCACCGGCTTCGAGAGCGATATCGACTCGCTCGTCGAGCAGACCATGTGGCGCATTGATGCTCGGCATGTACACGGAGTTGAACCCGGTCTGGTCGTTCGCCCGACGCACGGCATCGGAGCACGCACGCACGCGTGCATCGAAGTCAGCGAATGGCTGGTTCGCCAGGCTGTGGTCATCCTTGATCATGTCAATGCCGCCGAGCGCCAACTCGTAGGCCAGAGCTGCGAATCGCTCCGGCGAGAACCCCATGGGCTTGAGCGCCGTCGCAAGGAGCGGTCGATCCGGAGCGTTGAACATCGTACGAAGGCCATCGATCCCGAATCGGGGACCGCCGAGGCTCTCCGACAGACCGGGCGGCACCGTCACGTCGACGAGTTTGACTCCAGGAAGCAGGCTGCTGTTCCCGAAGAGGACGTTGAGGAGCTGCGGAAACTCGTAGCCGGTCGTCTCGACGGCGTAGCTGATCTCGACCCGCACGGTCTCGGCGCCAACCTCATCGAATGCCTCGATCCGCCCGATGATCTCGCGTTGGATGTCATCATCGGGAACCAGATCTGCAGGGAACTCGATCGTCTGCTCGACGCACAGCGCCCCGGCACGAGCATGGGCATCGGCGACGGGACCGGTGAACTCGTAGGCGGCTTGAAGACGTTCCCCCGAGACGGTGAGTGCCGTCGGTTCGAGCATCAAAGCCCCTCAGCCTTTGCGAGGCTATGCGTCGCCTCGACCCTGGCCTCCGCAAGATCCTCGTCGGTGATGCCGGTGCTCATCCCGGTCAGGTTCTCGATACCTGCGACCAAGGCGGCGGCGTCGAGGCCGTACTCCTTCATCAGATAGGCCTTGCTGGCTCCGTGTGCATAGGTGTCACGCAATCCGAGCCTCAGGAGGCGTTTCCCGGATCCTGCCTCTGCCATCTTCTCCGCAACGGCCGAGCCGAGCCCACCGACGATGGTGTGGTTCTCGAGCGTGATCGCCCCGAAGCGTGATCGCTCGATCGACTCGAGGATCGCCGGATCATCGAACGGCTTGTGGGTCGAGACATGGAGGTGGCGCATTCCGACGCCCGCATCGGCCAGGGGCTTCGCCGCTCTCATCGCTTCTTCCGTCGTGATGCCGGCCGTGATGACGACAAGGTCATCCCCATCGCTGAGGATGCGGGCCCGGTCGAGCTTCATCGGCTCATCCTTCGGGAAGAGCCGGGGCACCTCGCCGCGCAGCATCCGAACGTAGACGGGCCCGTCGACAGCGTGGGCGACGTCGAGGACCGACTCAACCTCGGTCGCATCACCGGTCTCGAGAACCGTCATGTTGGGCGTTGCCCGCATGATCGACACGTCCTCGATCGCCTGGTGTGTGACGCCGCCGGGAGTCGTGATCCCCGGCAGGAAGGCAATGAACTTCACGGGAAGATTGGGGTATGCGATCGACATGGCGAGCTGGTCGTATGGCCTGCGGTAGATGAACACGGCGAACGTGTGGATGTACGGCACGAAGCCTTCACGGGCGAGGCCGGAAGCGAACCCCATCATGTTCTGCTCGGCCATGCTCATCCCGAAGAAGCGGTCCGGATACGTGTCCCGCCACTTCCCGACCTCGCTCGAGTTGGTCAGGTCGGCGGTGAGGACGACGACCTCGGGCTTGTCCTTCGCCCAGGCGATGAAGTTCTCGACGTGGGGGCGTTTGACGATCTCCATGTCAGTTCACCATCTCCTCATAGACGGCCTGGTAGCGATCCCGTTCCTCGTCGGAGGTGAATCGCAGGTAGTGGAGCAATGGGGCACGCTCCTCGAAAATGGGGAGCCCCTGAACCGGGTTGGTGAGGGCCATCACGAAGTGGGGTTTCCCGGTCTCAGCTCTCATCGCCGCATCAAGTGCCTCGAGATCGTGACCATCGACTTCGACGGCGCTCGCCCCGAAGGCCCGGATGCGGCCGGTGAGCGGATCGACGTACGCCTCGGAGTCCATGCATCCATCACACTGCTGGCCGTTCACGTCGACGATGACCTTGAGATTGTCGAGACCGAACTTCGCTGCCTCGGCGATGGCTTCCCAGATCTGTCCCTCCTGGAACTCGCCGTCGGACATCATCACCCAGACATCCCCAGCGTCGCCTCGCCGCTTGCGAGCGAGCGCGATCCCGCCGGCCTGGCTGAGCGCCTGCGCGAGGGATCCGGTGGTGGTCTCGACGCCGGGCGAGTGCTCGGCTCCGATCATCTCGACTGTGCTGCCATCCTGATCGAACTGAGAGAGCCCCTCCTCGGTCAGCCTCCCGACCTCGATGAGCGCCGTATAGAGCACCAGGGCATAGTGAGCGGGTGAGAAGATGAGTCGGTCGTACTCCGGTGCCTTCGGGCCGTTGTACTCGCCACCGTTGAAGAAGTCCGGGTTGTCCGGACCCGGGACGCCGGCGAAGGGCTGCGGGATCATCGGCGCCGTGCTCGGGCCGAGATTCAGAACCCTCGTGTACAGCATGGCGAAGATCTCGGCCGACGACAGGGCCTGGCTCATGTAGCCGCCGTTGTGACGGAGGACATGATCGAGGACCCTGGTGCGGATTCGATCCGCCACCTCTTGCGTTTTGACGGTCCAGTCACCGTTCGCGTCCGCGGGAATCACAGTTCGCCTCCTGTTGTGAATGCAGCTCGAATCGACTCTTTGAAGGGTGGATGCAGTACCCCGACTTCCGTGATGATGCCCGTGATCAAGTCGGCCGGAGTAACGTCGAATGCAGGGTTCCAGGTGGGTACATCGTCCGGTGCAGTCGGTTCTGTGCGCCACGAGGTCAGCTCTTCGCCCGATCTCAGCTCGATCTCGATCCCTGCGCCCGAAGAGAGATCGAGGTCGAAGGTCGACAGGGACGCTGCGACGTAGAACGGAATCCCCGCATGGTGAGCGTTGACTGCATGGGAGAACGTGCCGATCTTGTTCGCCGTGTCACCGTTCGCTGCGATCCGGTCGGCACCGACGATGACCGCTTCGACCTTGCCTTGTGCCATCGCCGCGGCGTCGGAACCATCCGACATGAGCGTCACGTCGATGCCGGCATCCTGGAGTTCCCACGTTGTGAGACGCGCTCCCTGGAGCAGCGGACGTGTCTCCGATGCCATGACCTTGACTGGCTCGCCGGCGGCGGCCTTGGCGTAGATAACGCCGAGGGCGGTCCCCCATCCGGCGGTGGCAAGCCGACCGGTGTTGCAGTGGGTCATGATGTTGACGATTCCTGCGAGTTCGGCGCGGCCGGCTTCTCCGATGAGCGTGCACGCGTCGCGGTCTTCGTCGATGATCGTGAGCGCCTCGCTCAGGGCGAGTGAGCGGATCTCATCCGGTGTAGTCCCCACCGTCGCGGCGTCGCGGACCCGGTCCACCGACCATCGCAAATTCACCGCAGTCGGGCGAGCCGACCCGATGATCTCGGCGAGCTGATCGAGGGCCGCCCGGGCGCTTGATACGTCGGACGGCTCACGTTCGTCGAGTCCGATGACCAGCCCGAGTGCTCCACATGCTCCAATAGCAGGTGCTCCGCGCACCGCCAGTCGATAGATGGCATCAACAACAGCATCGACAGAGTCGAGCTCGACGACGACCAGTTCACCGGGGAGCTCGGTTTGATCGATGATCTCGATCCGATCACCGACCCATGCAACCGCTGGTCGGAGAGTGTCCAGATCGAGCCGGGGCATGAACCCTCCTAGTTGTTCGTCCGAATACCGTTGGCCATGACCTCGTCAACGACACGATCGAAGACCTCGTTGGATGCCGCAACGGTCGCGAGCTGATCCCGGTCCTTGATCCACGTGCTTGCGGTTCGCAGCACGATCGCTGCGGCCGTGGCATGTTCGCCCGGTGGCAGCGTCTCGATGTCGGTGACCTTGGCGAGGCCGATGATCCGGCGGATCGCCTTGCACCCGCCGAACCCGATCGAATCCTTCTCGATCTGGATGAGCCACGAGTCGAGGAACGAGTCGGTCCACGTTGGGTCGGGTCTCGTTGCCCACAGGCGTCGCATCTCGGTTTCGAACGCGTCCCACGTCTCCTGGGCGAGCCCTGAGAGCCAGTCCTTGAACTCGTCGGAACGACCCATCGCCTCTGCGCGGGCGCGGGCTGCAAGATAGTTGCCGAACACGGCACCGAGATCGAAACCGACCGGTCCGTAGTAGGCGAACTCGGGATCGATCACACGTCCGTCGCCGGTGCCGTCTTCCTTCATCATGACCATGACCGAGCCGGTGTGGAGATCCGCGTGGATGAGTGCCTCGGCGCCGGTCATGAACTTGAACTTCATCATCCCGACCTCGGCTCTCAGCCGTTCATCGGAGCGAAGTGCCGCAACTTCCGGGGCGAGTTCGTCGACGAAGCTGTTGTTGTCATGCTCGATGTACGGCTCGGTGAAGACGAGGTTCTCGGTGATGCGGCACAGTTCGGGGTTGATGGCCTCGGCCGTCCGTTCCTTGACCTCCATCTGATCGAGGGCGAAGACCGATGTCGAGAACGCGAGGTTCGCTACGTACTCCCCGAGGAGAGAGGCGACGCCACGGTGTATGAAGCCGTCGTTGAGCTTTCCGCGCCAGATCTCCCAACCCATGAGGTTCTCCATGGCGAGGACGTGGCGATCCTTGTCAACGCCGTAGTAGGTGGGGATGAGGTGCGGCGTGGACGCGGCTGCAGCGGCGAGACCGCGTGCTTCGGCGATGACCCTCTCCGGGGTAAGAGGCCACGCCTCCCCAACTACCCGGAGATACGGGAGCGACTGCTTCAGGCAGATCCCGTTGCCCGCGGCGTCACGGCACACGAAGACGAGGTTCAGGTTGCCGTCGCCGACTTCAGCGACCTCGAGTGTCGAGGTATCGACGATTCCGGCGAGATTCGGCACCGAATCGATGTAGGCCGGAATCGTCTCCGGGGTGAGGATCTCGTAGTCGGCTTCCATTGTCTCCCTCTCGTCTATTCGACCGTCGGATCAAGGGCGTGAGAGCCCAATGCGGTTACCTCGATGTCCATCCACGGGTACAGCGGAAGTGAGCTCAGGATGTCGTGGAGCTCATCCGGGCCATCCACGTCGTAGAGACCGTAGACGGCTCGCCTGCCTGGAATCCTCCAGATACGCACGAGTTTGCCTGCGTCGACAAGTTCCTGACCACGCACCGCCTCTGCTGCCTTGACGGCAGCGAGGCGCACGGGATCGATATCCGGCGGGATGTCCTGTTCGATGCGGGCCAGGAACTCCACGATCTAGCCCTGGGCCGGACGTGGTGCGATCAGATCCAACGCATCCTTCGGAGATGCATCGTCATGAATGACGGCACGAAGCGCCTTGGCCATGCCCACGGGGTCGTAGTGCTGCCAGATGTTGCGACCGAGGTTGACGCCGGCGGCGCCCTTATCGATGCCGTCGCGAACGAAGGTCAAGACCTCGAGGGCGTCATCGGTCTTCGGGCCACCGGCGATCACGACGGGGACCGGGCAGGACTCGGTGATTCGATCGAAGTCCTCCGTGTAGTAGGTCTTGACGACCCTGGCACCGAGCTCAGCAGCGATCCGCGAAGCGAGGGCGAGATAGCGGGAGTCCCGCTTCTCAAGCTCCTTGCCAACGGCAGTGACGGCCATAACGGGGATGCCGTAGCGCTCGTACTCGTTCACAGCCTCAGCCAGATTGTTGAGTGTCTGGGTCTCGTTCTCGGATCCGACGAATACCGAGATGCCGACGGCAGCCGCGTCGAGGCGGATCGCCTCTTCCGGATGGACGAGCAGATGCTCATCGGTGAGCGTGGGACCGACAACGCTGGTGGCACCGCTCGCGCGGAGGATCACGTTCGGAGTCGTATCGGCCGGGATGGCCGCACGGAGCACGCCGCGGGTCACGAAGAGGGCATCGGCGATGTCCGTGAGATCGGCGACGGTTTCACCGGGCTTCTCGAGACTCCGCGTTGGTCCCAGGAAGTAGCCGTGATCGATAGCGAGGAAGAAAGCCTTCCCGGTCTCCGGCGGGAACAACCTCGCCATCCTGCTCTGCATGCCCCAATCCATGATTCCCGACCTTCCTCTCACGTAGAGATCATCTCGTCGTAGCGTTTCTCATCCATACTGCACATCTGTGCAAGGCTCGCACTTTCGTGCACTCAGCGTATCACCACCCTCCCCCGCCTGCAAGGCGGGGTCGGTTTCGTGAAACTCAGATCACCCGGTCGTTTCCTCCGTCGATAGGTATGTGAGCGCCGGTGACGCGAGAGAT
>JAOZMA010000166.1 GCA_029934555.1 Acidimicrobiia bacterium
GAAGACGCGCGACTCGTCCAGACCACTGCCGCCGCGGTGGCAGCCGGAGGGCGCAAGTTCGTCCTTGTCCTGATCCGACGCCCGACACGACCCAGCAGACAGCACACGTTGTTCCGTCTTGCCATGCGCCTCACCGTCGCGCCGGGTGGACGCATCCATGTGATCAACTTCGATGCTCGCACGCGACGCATGATCCCGACCGACGAGGATCTCGCCCGGGCGCGAAAACTCGGAATCGAGATAACCACCGAGCACTACACAGACGAAGACCGCCGTGGCATGGTGCACGCCTTCGTCGAGCGCGAGGGCGTCGACCTGTTCATCGCCGATCTTCCCCAGGACCTGCGAACGACCAGACACGTCACGAGGGATCTCCACTGGCTTCAGGAACACCTGACCTGCGACTCAGCGTTCCTCAGAAACCGGGCGGTCGATGACATCGACCGGATCGCCGTCCTGGGAACGGGTGGTCCGTACGACCCGGTGAAGATCGAGGTCGCCGACCACATCGCTCGCTACGAGGATGCGTCGATCCGATTCGTCCACCTGACACCGGTGGATGCCCCGCCCGGTCAGGCTGCGTCGATCCATGCCTACCACGAGCAGCTTGGTGAGATACTGACGGTGCCGTGGGATGACCGGGTCAGTCCCACCAACGACCTGGTCGACACGCTGACCGAACTCTCTCGGGGGGCGAACCTCGTCATCCTCGGGGCGCCAAGTCACCGGCTCCACCTCGTGGCAGACCTGGCCGACCGGATCGCCGAGGCAGTCGACTGCCCCGCCCTCCTCGTTCACACCCCGAAGCTAGAGAAGCCGGGACCGGCTACCCGCGCAGTGCAGTGGTTGATTACGTAGGAGCTCGCTGCGCTCGCGGTAGTCGGTAATCGGTAATCGGTAATCGGTGAAAACTTCCTCTTGTTCAAAGCTCAGAGCTCAAGGCTCACAGCTCATGGCTGGCGACTGGAGACTGGAGACTGGAGACTGGAGACTGGAGACTGGGGACTGGGGACTGGAGACTGGGGACTGGAGACTCGCGACTACTCAGCAGCCGCTTTCCATGCTTCCCTCAGACTGATCTTTCCACCCGTGCGGAGCAGCGCTCCCGAGTAGACGCGGGATCCGATCCAGACGAGAGCGATCGCACCGAGCACCGTTCCAACGACTGCCACCACGATCTCCCACGGCTGTGCGACACCCGCTGCGATTCGCACAGGCATCACGAACGGCGCCCAGGGAGGCAGCCAGGATGCGACGGTTGGAAGCAGAGCGTCGGGATCCTCGGCGGCGAAGATCGCGAGGAGGTAGCCGGGCAGGATCAGAGCGATCGGGATCATGAGCGCCCCCTGCAGATCCTCTTGCCGCGACACCGTCGACCCCACGGCTGCATACAGGAAGGCGTAGAACGTGTAGCCGAGGACGAACCAGAAGAGCAGCGAGGCGATGACCGGCAGACCGATCGCGGCAACGTCGATGTCGGGGAGGTCGGCGAACTGAGCTGAGATGTATGCGGCCCCGGAGAACACCACGAGTTGGAGCAACCCGATGAGCCCGATCCCGACCACTTTCCCAACGAGCACCTGCCACGGTCGAACCCGGGAGAGGATCACCTCAACGACCCTGTTCTGCTTCTCCTCAACCGTGCCCATCGCCACGAACTGGCCGAACATGATGATCGATATGTAGAGGAAGATCGCTCCCACGAACGCTGCTCCCCGCTTCACCTCGTCCTGGGCGTTCTGCTCCTCGAGTGTTGTGACCTCTACCGGCACTGGTTCCACGACCAGCGCTATCTCGTTCTCCGACAGACCCAGTTCGGTGAGCGCCTGGGTCTTGAGCGTCGTGTCAACAGCGTTGTGGACGAGTGCCGTTAACCGGGATGAGCCTGACGTATGGAAGACGATCTCCGTTCCGTCGACGAGGACGACCGCGACCCGTCCGTCGGTGAGAGCGGTCTCCGCCTCCGCTCGCGTGGGAAATCGTTCGACTTCGATCTCAATGTCGAACAGGATCGCCTGGTCGTACAGCTCCTGTTCGATACCGGGGAGCTCCTCCCCTGCCAGGCCGACCTTCGTAACCTCGTCAGCACCACCCGAGATCATGCTGATGACCGGTCCGATCGCAAGGATCGCAACCACCAGAAGCGACATCGTGATGATGAACGGTTTGCTTCTCACTCGCTCGAGGAACTCCCGCTTCGCCAGCAATGCAACCTGTCTCCACGGATTCATGACCCGACCGCCGCTCTGAAGAGGTCGGTGAGACGGGGCGGTTCGAACACGAATCGGTTCACCGTGCCGGCGGTGTTCGCTGCAGCGAGGAGATCGGCCACCGGAGCATCGTCGTCCACGATGCAATGGGATGGCCCGGGACCGTCGACAACCTCGACGCCGGGCATGTCGGGTATCCACGGCTCCCCATCGACATCGATCGTGAGACGCCGTTTCTTCGAACGATTCTTGATGTCGTCGAGCGATCCCGACAGCACGACCCGACCCTCGTTGATGATGGCGACGTCCTGGCACACGTCCTCAACGAGATCGAGCTGGTGGCTTGAGAAGACGATCGTCACGCCCTCCGAGGCCAGACCTCGCAGGGTCTCTGCTAACGATTCGACCCCGATGGGATCGAGTCCGGCGAACGGCTCGTCAAGGATCAGTAACTCGGGGTTGGGTGCGAGAGCGGCCGCCAATTGAGCCCGTTGCTGGTTGCCGTGTGACAGGTCGTCGAGCTTCCCGTCACCCCTGCCGGCGAGACCGAGAACGTCCAGCCAGTGGTCGACCGATTCGTTCGCTTCTGTCTTGGAGAGACCGGAGAGACGGGAGAAGTGGACCAGTTGGTCGTGGACCTTCATCTTGGGATAAAGGCCACGCTCCTCCGGCATGTAGCCGAAGCGAAGGCGTTCGGCGGGACCGACCGGTCCACCGTTCCATGACACGGTTCCGGTCTCGGGTCGAACGAGTCCGAACACGACCCGCATCGCTGTGGTCTTCCCTGCGCCGTTCGGGCCCAGGAAGCCGAGGATGCGACCGCTTTCGACGACGAACCCGGCGCCGTCGAGAGCGACGACATCACCGAATCGTTTGCTTAGATCGATGAGTTCGAGCATGGAAAGTGCCTCCGAGCCGTCCATTCTGGCCCTCTAGGTCGACCGCATCAAATTGCGCCAGATCGTGGAAATCCGCAACAGTTCACGATCCCTGCGCCGATAATGATGGAGAACCGGTGGGACGGCCGGCGGGGTAAGTAGTACCCAATGCGGGATGATCCAAATAGACCGCATCGGTCAACCTCACAAGGTTCACGGAAGCCCTCACGAAGGTGAGGGCTTCTTCGTGTCCGGGGGAAGGGTGAGCTTTGAGCTTTGAGATGTGAGCTGTAAGGATTACGCATCCTGCTTCGGAGTCACCCCGGTTCTTGCTCACAGCTCATGGCTCATAGCGCCTTGCTCGGACTCTTCGCCGTTGCTCCAGTTCGGCTGTCGAGCAGCGGAAGACGGACAGTGAGACAAGCACCACCGAGGGCACTCGAACTCGCGAGTTCGAACGATCCGCCCGACGCCTCTGCCGTACGGCGAGCGATGTCGAGACCGAGCCCGGTCGAGTCGCCCGTCGATGCGCCTCGTTCCAATACTCCCGGATCGGCCAATCCAGTGCCTCCGTCTTCCACCTCGAGGAGAACCCAAGTCTCGTCGGCGAGGGCGAGCCGGATCGCCATCGGCACCCGCTCGTCCGTGTGGGAGAAGACGTTCTCGAGGAGTGCGTCGATCATGGCTCCCGCATCGACCTCCGGGACCGCGACGAAGGCATGCCGGACGTCGATGGCCGTTGTGAACGATCGGCCTTGCTCTTCGCTCAGCGGAGACCAGAACGCCGCCCGTTCGGCGACAACGGCAGCGAGGTCGCACCCCGGATCGACCTCCGTTCGCATCGGCCGCCGACCCTCACCAATGATGAAGTCGACTGTTCGCTCGAGCTCGTCGAGATCTTCGAGGAGCCGGTCGCGCGCCCCACCATCGGAGAGCGCCTCGGCATCGAGCTTGGCAGCAGTGAGCGGGGTTCTGAGACGGTGAGCAAGATCGGCCGCTGATTCTCGCTCGGCTTGAAGCAGGTGTTCCACCTGCTCTGCGAGTTGGTTGAACTCCGCTCCGACCTCCCGTATCTCAGGCGGCCCGGCCGGATCGACCCTCGCAGAGAAATCGCCGTCCTTCAGTCGTACGGCAGTGTCGGAGAGATCGCGAACCGGTCGGACGATCGATCGACTGAATCGGTCCGCCGCCAATACAGCTAGGCCCACCAGCACCGCGCCGAGTCCGGCGAGGATGAGCCAGGATCGCCTCACGCCGCTCGTGAGGTCCTCGTGTGGTGCGACAACTCTCACGACGGTGATCTCCCCATTGGGTTGAGCGACGGGCAGATAGACGGCCTCACCGGCATCGACCGATGCGCGGTAAGCACTCCCTCCGAGCGCCACCGAAAGGTCTTCTCCGGCTGGAACATCGACGCCGTAGACGCTTCCGTCCGGGAGAATCATGGATGCACCTATCTCAGTGAGACGCTGTTCTCCGATCGTCAGAGCGACACCCGTGGGCCCCGAAGATGGGGAGAGGACCGCCACGAGACGAGCGATGCTCTCGGCCTCTCGTTCAGCCCCGGTCACCGCCCGATCGAACGCGAGGGCGCCGACGAGGATCGCCAGCGGCACGAGGAAGGCGATCACGACCATCGACGTGACCCCGGCAGTGACGAGGATGAGGCTTCGCCTCACGAGTCCGGATCAACCAGACGAACCCCCACGCCGCGCCGTGTGAGGATGTATCTCGGCTCGGCAGCAGACTCGCCGAGCTTCTTGCGGAGCCACGACAGGTGAACGTCGATGGTCTTGTCCGCCCCTCCGTACGGTTGATGCCACACCTCGGCGAGGATTTGCCGCTTGCTCACCATGCTTCCCGGGCGCTCGGCCAGGTAGGCGAGGAGTTCGAATTCACGGGCGGTGAGTTCAAGGGGCCGGTCTTTGAAGTGGGCCTCTTGCGCGTCGAGATCGATCACGATTCGTCCCACTGTGATCAGCCGCTGCTCCGGTTCCGGGCCGGAACGACGCAGAACTGCACGAAGCCTCGCTTCCAGGTGCTCGGCGGAGTACGGCTTCACAACGTAGTCATCCGCCCCGGCGTCGAGCAGCCGGACGATCTCAGTCTCGTCGTCTCGCGCCGTGGCGACAACCACCGGCACTTCAGTAATCGAACGGATCATGCGGAGCGCCTCCGCGCCGTCCAGATCCGGAAGGCCCAGATCGAGGACGACAACGTCGAAGCGCCCCGAAACCGCCGATTCGACCCCGGCCATAGCAGTTCCGACCGCGTCCACATCGTGTCCACGCTCGGCGAGACGACTCGACAAGGACTGTCGAATGCGTTGATC
>JAOZMA010000167.1 GCA_029934555.1 Acidimicrobiia bacterium
AGGCGTTGGTTGTCGTGATGTACCTGATGATCGCTTTCCCGGACACCCGTGCATGGGTACAGGGCTTCGACGATCAGATCCTCAGCTGGGCTGTCGACGCAGAAGCGGACCCCTTTGTGAGCATCGCAAAGACAGCATCGTTCATTGGAAGTTCCGTCGTCATGGTCCCGTTCATGATCGTGGTGGCCGCGTATCTGCTCTGGAAGAAGCGGATGGCGACAACGTTGTTCTGGGTCTCCGCTCTTGCCGTCTCGGAGGCGCTCACCTGGATCTCCAAGTTCGCATACGCCAGGCCGCGACCGCCCATGGCCCTGGTCGAAACCCACGGATACTCGTTCCCCTCAGGTCACGCGGACACGGCGGCGACCGTTGCTGTGGGCATCGTGCTCCTGCTCGCTATCCGCGGGTCCCGGCATTGGTACTGGTGGGCCGTCGCCGCTGCGTACATCGCCACCATCGCCTGGAGCAGGGTCTACCTGCATGCCCATTGGTTCTCGGATGTGTTCACAGGGGCGGCCCTCGGCGCTGCCGTGGTGGTCACAGCGTTCTTGGTCGTATCGTCACGTGAGAGTCGCGGTAAGTTGCCGATCGACGACGCGACGGCCGATCGCCCATGAAGTCGGGGAAGAATCGGTCGGCGCCCAGGGGAGACTTCGAGCCTCCGACACGCCATCGCTCGAATCTCACGAACACATGGAATCCTGAGGGCGTAACGGTTCCAGGAGGTCTGCGCAGTGTTGCTTGTTGCGGGTTTCGGAGACCGGTGGCCCGCGGTCACGGGCCAGCATCGTGTTGTCCGGATGTCCGGTGGTGCTCGGCCTATTGGCCCTCGTAGTCCTGCACCGTGTCTTCGATGATCTCGAGCTCAACGGCTGCAGACGCCAGGATCTCCGGGGTGTCGCTACCGGCGTGATATCGGTGGCGAGCGACCACGCGGGCAACGCCGGTGCTGGCGATAAGCATGGCGCAGACACGGCACGGTTCCATCGAGCAGTAGATCGTCGTCCCTTCGAGCGGTAGGCCGTAGCGAGCAGCCTGAACGATGGCGTTCTGCTCTGCGTGGACGGTCCGGACACAGTGCTGGCGCACGGTCCCGTCGTCATCCATGACCTTCTTCAGGTCGTGGCCAACATCGTCACAGTGGGGCATGCCTGAAGGCGACCCGACATAGCCCGTGCAGATGATTCGCTTGTCCCGAACCACGACGCATCCGCTCTTCCCTCGGTCGCACGTGGCACGGGTTGCCACCTGATCGACGAGGTCGAGGAAGTAGTCATCCCAGGTTGGTCTCATGTGCTGCTCCGTGGTTGCGACGGCTGCCAACGATACCGGCTGACCGACGTGGAAAATCCCGGCGACTCCTTCCAATAGCGAGAACTTCGCAGCGCCGAGGTTGCCTACGCCGGGCAACCGGCGTGGCTCACCGGGGGAACCGATGAAGATGTCGCCCGAGATTCGGGGAACTGTGCCGAATCCGGCTATCTGGAGGGGGACGCGAGGCGTATATTTGGAGGCAGTCGGCCGGACGGTCGATGACCGCGCGCTGACAGGGAGTGTTTCATGGCGGACCTGGGCAAGAAGATCAAGTCGGAATTCGACAAGGTCACCAAGGCGAAGGATGAGAGCAATATGAGCAAAGGTGCCACAGCCGCGACAAGGGCTGCGCAGCGACATGTCTTGAATGATTTGGATTTCTCTGACAGGCAGAGTTTCGAAGATGCGACGAAGGGGTTCATCGCTCCGCTCCCCAACAACGGTGTCGTCAAGAACGCCAAGGGCGATGTCATATGGAATCTGCCGGACTTCGATTTCCTCGCGGGCGATGCCGTAGCACCCGACACGGTGAACCCGAGTCTGTGGCGCGATGCTCAGATCATGTACCGCAACGCGGGTCTGTTCAAGGTCACAGATGGCATCTACCAGGTCTGCGGGATGGATATCTCGAATGTCACCTTCATCGAGAGCGACACGGGTGTCATTGTCATGGACCCCCTCATGAGCGAAGAAGTGGCCAAGGCTGCTCTCGATCTCTACTACGAGCATCGGCCGAAGAATCCCGTTGTGGCGGTCATCATCACGCACAGCCATATCGATCACTACGGCGGCGTCCTTGGTGTCACCACGACGGCCGACGTCGAATCTGGCAAAGTGGAACTCTATGCCCCGGTCGGGTTCACCGGTGCTGCCCTCAACGAGGCCGTTGTTGGCGGCAACCGTGAGGCGCGTATGTCCGCCTATCAGTACAGCATGCTTGTCGAACGTGGGCCTACCGGCAACATGACGAGCGGTCTTGGTCTTGACACATCGAAGGGGAACACGACGTTCGCGATACCGTCCGTGTTGATCACGAAGACCGGGCAGACCGAGACGATCGATGGTCTCGAGTTCGAGTTCATGCTTGCGCCCGACACCGAAGCTCCCGCCGAGATGTTCTTCTACATTGCCAAGTACAAAGCGCTTACTGTCGCTGAGGATGCGGCATTCACGATGCACAACGTGTATTCGTTGCGTGGCACGACGGTCCGTAGTGCGTACAACTGGGCGAAGTATGTGCGTGAGGCGCGTGAGAAGTGGGGTGGCGTTGCCGAGGTCATGTACGCGCCGCACCACTGGCCGATCTGGGGTGCCGATCGCATCGATGAGCATCTCAAACGTCATTCTGCCGCGTACAAGTTCATCAACGACCAGGCCGTGCGTAGAGCCAACCAGGGCTACGACATGATCGAGGCCGGCGAGATGGTCGAACTCCCCGGCGCGCTCGCACAGGATTTCTCGCTCCGCGGTTACTACGGCACGATGAACCACAACGTCAAGTCGGCATATGACAAGCACTTCGGGTGGTTCAACGGGAACGCCGCAACGCTCCATCCCCTTCCTCGCGTGCCTGCAGCTGCACGGTACGTTCAGTACATGGGCGGAGCCGTCGCGATCATGGAGAAGGCAAGGAGGGATTTCGCCAACGGTGACTATCGCTGGGTGGCTGAGGTGCTGAACCATCTCGTGTACGCCGACCCCAGCAACACTGAGGCAAAGAACCTGCTCGCCGATACCCACGAACAGCTTGCGTACCAGACCGAAGCCGGCACGTGGCGTGGGCTGTATCTCAGTGCGGCTAAGGATCTTCGAGAGGGCGTGAAGGTGCTCCCCGTCGTTGACTTCGCGAGCCCGAGCACCATCGCGGCCATGCCGTTCGGTCTGTATCTCGATGGACTCTCTACGCAACTCGATCCGGCAAAGGCGTCCGGCGTTGTGATGGGAATCAACCTCGAGTTCACGGATACGAAGACGAAGTGGTACCTCGTGCTCGAGTACGGAGTGCTCCAGTATTACGAGAACAGGCACGAGTCCGACGCTGCCGTCTCGCTGTCGATGACGGTTGCGGACTTCGTGGACATCGCCGAAGGCAAGACGAAGATCGACGACGAGATCAAGAACGGGACGATCACGCTCACGGGGAGTCAGGCGAAGTTCGGCCAGTTCCTGTCAGTCTTCGACTCGTTCGACGCCTGGTACAACGTCGTCACACCGGTAGAAGCGAAGTAGCGCAGAGATGGAGCGCGTGATACCCGGGCCGCTGGCCCAGGTATCACGCGACTTCCCATCGTGAGAGAAGCCCTGGCTGGCAAGATCCTTGCTGTACAAGGATTTCGGTTGGCGCTCTTGGCAAGAATCGGACTTGTGACACCCGGTTTAGGAAACCGATTCAGACGTTGTGCGTGACCGGGGAGAACGCGGAGGAACCCTTGCCAGCATTGGCGTTCAGGTGCTCGTCGTCTCGCGTCCTGACCCATCGTTTCTTGTTGTCTCGCGCGATGAACGCGCGATAGAAACGGATCCATACCCGGCATCGATGACCACACTCCGTGTTCCTCTCCCAGTCCGTGAGACTCGGGAGCTAGAAATGGGATCTGAGTCGCAAGACGATTCAAGTATCCCGAGTCCACGAAACCTGGGACAGGCCGAACCAGAGCAAGCGTGGGCGAGTACTCGACATATATGAAACAAGTGTTCTATTTATGATAGATGTCAGGTAGTCTGCCGATATGGACTTCGTACGACCTGTCGAGGCTGTCATCCCTGGTGTGCAAGGCCGTGTGCTTGCCGTACTGGCGGAGACCACTGCCGAGCTAAACCTGCGGACCATTGCACGCCTGTCTGGCGTGAGCGTCGCACAGGCCTCGCGCGTGCTGCCGGGTTTGGTCGAGTTGGGGCTCGTTGATCGCAGGGAGACACCTCCCTCGTCACTGTTTCGACTTGTTCCCGAACACATCGCCGCGGGTCCACTGGTCGCTCTCGCGCGAGGCCGTGACGGTGTAATCGAGGAGATGGGCCGTGTGGCCGCTGTGCTGCCCGTGGTGCCTGTGTCGGTGATCGCTTTTGGTTCCTTTGCTCGGGGAGAGGCGGACACGGAGAGCGATATCGATGCCGTGTTCATCCGTCCCGTGGGTGTTGACGAGTCCGACGAGGCATGGGCTGACTCGGTCGAGCAGTGGCGATCTCAGATCCGCCGTGCCAGTGGGAACCCGGTCGAGGTTTTCGAGATCGGATCCGAAGAGATCGGTGCACGACTGCGGAGCGGGCGACCGGTGTGGCGAGACATCCATCGCGAGGGAGTGGTCGTCTACGGACGAGCCCTCAGCGAACTCGAGGAGATTCACGATGGCTAGACCAGCACGGACCAGGAACGTGAGCGCTGCTCAGGCGCGTAGCTATCTAGCCAAGGCAGAGGAGTACTTGGCCGCGTCCGAGAGTGAACTCGACGCGGAACGCGGTATTGCCGCGACGAGCCTCGCTATCCACGCTGCCATCAACGCTGCCGATGCAGTCTGTGGTGTTCGTCTCGGCAAGCGGGCATCCGGGCCGGATCACGACCGGGCAGGGCCGCTGCTCAAGGAAGCCGGCAGAGACGGCGCCGAACTCGACAAGGACCTCCGCCGACTGCTACCGATGAAGACGAAAGCGGAGTATGACCCCGACGACATACCGCTTCCTGCAGCATCCACCGCCGTCGGACGCGCCCAGAGATGTGTCGCCGTCGCCCGACGCGTTGTGGCAGCCGCAACGAGATAGCAAGGCTGTTGCTTAAGGCTCACTCCCAGGCGGCGGAAATCGAGATCTCACATCTGTGCGTGCCATGCACAAGAACTCTGCTTCTGGGGGTTCTGGCAGGGGCCCGTGGTGACGCTCTGTGGCGGTTCGAACGAGGGCGAACGGTACTCGCATGTCCCTGTCGCGCGCGATAAACGGGCGATGGAATGCATGTAGGCGCTCCAACCGGAAGTCCCTGTGAAGTGCGAAATCCTTGGTGCGTAGCGTCTCGACTGGCGCCCTCGGCAAGAATCGAACTTGCGACACCCGGTTTAGGAAACCGGTGCT
>JAOZMA010000168.1 GCA_029934555.1 Acidimicrobiia bacterium
CGTTGAGGGTGTACCGGCGGAGGCGGGGACGGCGATCCTTCAGCGTGGCGAGGGCTTCATCCAGGACAAGGGCTTCGACCTCGCCACCCCCGATCGTCCCGGTGGTAGTCCCGTCTGAATGCACGACCATCTTCGCGCCGGCATGCCGCGGGACCGATCCTTCGGTACCGACGATCGTGGCGAGCACGACCGGTCGTCCCCCGTCGACGGCGTCGACCAACTCCGTCAGGAGTTCTTGAGGGCCGATCGTTGTCACGTCTTCTGCAGCGCCTTCCAGACGCGCTCCGGTGTGAACGGGATGTTGGCGATGCGGGCACCGGTGGCATCAGCGATGGCGTTCCTGATGGCCGGGGCGACGCCGTCCTTCGGGATCTCGGCGATCGCTTTGGCACCGAACGGACCGCTCGCCTCCATCGTCTGGACCAGGATCGCTTCGAGGCGCGGCATCTCGTCTGCCCGGTAGATCTTGTACGGACCGAAGCTGGGATTCAGCATCCGTCCATCCTCGTCGTACACCATCTCCTCGCAGTGACCGTATCCAAGGGCCTGGACCATCCCGCCTTCGACCTGGCCTGCGGCGGTCATCGGGTTGATCGGCACACCACAGTCGACGGCCATCACGAGTTGGTTCACCGTCACCTGACCCGTCTCGATGTCGACCTCGACCTCAACGAACTGTGCCGCATACGGAGGAGGGGACTCGGGCGAGACGTAGGACGCTGTTGCCATGATCTGATGCTGGCCTGCCTGATGAAGCGTCGACAGAGCGATGGTCTCGAGCGACACGGATCGCCCATCGGGTGTCCACGCCTGGCCGTCGTAGAGATCGATCGACTCGGGTGCTGCTTCGAGCATCTCCGCTGCACGTTCGACGATCTGTGCTCGCACCTGCTCGGCGGCGCGCTTGGTGGCCATGCCGGAGATGTAGGTCGTGCTCGACGCGTATGCCCCGGTGTCGAATGGGGTCATGTCGGTGTCGGACGCGTAGACGATGATGTCGTCCGTCGAGACACCGACGACTTCCGCAGCGATCTGAGCCAGAACCGTGTCGGAGCCCGTTCCGAGGTCGGTGGCTCCGACGAGCAGGTTGAACGAGCCATCGTCGTTGATCTTGAGGCTTGCTCCACCCATGTCGAGACCGGGAATCGCCGTGCCGTGCATCGCCATCGCGAAGCCGAGCCCGCGGCGGATGTTCGGCTGATCGGCAGGCTGTTTCCAAGCCGGATCATTCCTGCGGTCCCAGTCGATCGCCCGCTGTCCCTGAGCGACGGCCTCCTCCAGGCCGCTGGACGTGACCAATGGCATGATGTCGGCATCCTGATCACCCTCGCCGAGCTGCTGGGCGATGTCGAGCGGATCGCCGACATCGGTCCAGTTGAGGCGGCGGAACTCGATCGGATCCATGTCGAGGGCGTAAGCGATGTCTTCCATGTGCGCTTCCAGGGCGTAGAGAGCCTGCGGTGCCCCGTATCCGCGGTAGGCGCCGGGGACAGGAAGGTTCGTGTAGGCGACCACACAATCGAAGCGTTTGACCGGGCAGTTGTAGGAGCTGAGACCGCGAAGACCGGTGACCATCTGCACCGTGAGACCATGCGTGCCGTACGGCCCGGTGTTGGCGACGATGCACATCTCCTGTGCGGTCAATTTCCCGTCGGCGTCGACGCCGGTCTTGAAGGTCGTCGTCTGCGGATGCCGGGTGCGGCTCGACACAAACTCCTCTTCTCTGGTGAGCTCGAGGCGGACGGGACGACCCGTCGCGATCGTGAGATGACCGACGATGTCCTCGATGAGCATTTCCTGCTTCACACCGAACCCGCCGCCGATCCTCGGCTTGATGATGCGGATGCGTTTCACAGGAAGGTCGAGCAGCGGAGCGAGCATGCGTCGGACGTGGAATGGCACCTGGGTCGATGTGGTGATCACGAGTCGCTCGTCGCTGTCCCATGCTGAGATAGCGATGTGCGGCTCGATCGGGGTCGCGTGAACCTGGTGTACGCGAAGCGTCTGTTCGAAGACGCGGTCGGCCACAGCGAACCCGTCCTCGACGTTGCCGGTGTCGGCCTTGAGATGGTGAACGATGTTGTGCGACGCGTCGACTGCCCCCTCCATGTCCGACTCGTCATGGATGACGGGTGCTCCGTCGAGGATCGCTTCGTTCTCATCGAACACAGCGGGGAGCACGTCGTAGGTGACGTCGATCAGATCGATCGCAGCGAGCGCGATCTCCTCGGTGTCGGCGGCAACGGCGGCGACACGGTCACCGACGAATCGGACCTTGTCGTCGAAGCTGACCTGGTCGTAGGGGAGCGGGTTCGGATAGCTCTGGCCACCGGACGCGTATCGCACCCGGGAGACGTTGCCGTAATGCAGCACGGCATGTACGCCGGGGAGTGCACGGGCCTTCGAGTCGTCGATCGAGACGATCCGGGCATGGGCGTGCGGGCTGTACAGCACCTTGGCGATCAGGGTTCCCGTCAAGTTGACATCGTCGGTGAACGCCGGGTTGCCTTTCACCAGCTTGATCGCGTCGACCTTCTTCTCGGACTTGCCGACGACGCGGGTCTCCGGGACGTCGCTGCTCGGGACGACACGGGGAGCGATCTCGGACAGTCCTTCGCGATCGGAGAGGGCTTCGTCGCCATCAACCATCGGGTTGAGGTAGGCGATGTCGATGCTGTCGGTCTCGTCGCCTCTCATCACTGCTGCGGCGCGCAACACCGCATGAACCGGGCGGAGGTATCCGGTCTCCCGATCGAGAATCCCGGAGAGGGCGTCACGCACCTCGTCCTCGGACGGGTTCGGATTTCGATCGATCAGAGCCTTCGCCGAGAGAATCGTTGCCGGGGTCGAGTAGCCGGATTGAATCGCTCCGGTCTCGATGAACGCCTCCTGGATCGGATGGAGGCGGCCGGGCACGCTGAGGCCTTCGATCGTCTCGATGTCATGACCGTCGGCCTGAGCGGCGAGCATCACATCGGCAGAGATGAGACGGCCATCGACAAGGACTGCCGCCGCCCCGGTCTCTCCGGTCTCCGAGCCGAAGCGGACGCTGTAGAGACCCGCCCGACGAAGGACCGTGCGGAGAGATTCGTGGGGCTCACAGGTGAGAGAGCGCCTTGTTCCGTTGATCGTGAGGGTGATCGTCATGATGGTTCACCTCCGGTGACCGTGGTGAGGACCCTGTCTGCGAGCACCTCCGCGAGGTTCTTGCGATAGTCGGCCGATCCCCGGAAGTCTGACGGCGGATCGAGTGTGGCGATCTGTGCTGGATCGACAACGACGGGGCGGGCGGCGACTCCGGTCATCGCCAACCTGACGGATCCGTCATTTCCTCGGTGAGCGACGGCCATCACGATCGGGCGGTCCATCGGCGTGCGGCCGGTCCGGTCGGCGGCCGCACGTCCGTTTGACGGGATCGACACGCTGGTCATGATCGCTCCATTGAGCAGCGTCGGGTCGTCGAGGATCTCGTTGAGGTCGTGCTCGGCCGTTGAACCGGCACGTGCGAGGGTCACCGTTGCATCGAACGCGAGCAGGCCGGCGAGGAGCTCGCTCTCCGGATCAGCAGTTCCGATCGTGCCGCCGACGGTGGCTGCGTTGCGGATCGTGTTCGGCGCTTCCCTCCTTGCAAGATCGCGGAGTACATCGGGGACGAGGTTCGAATCGACGAGATCCTGAAGACGCGTTGTCGCTCCGATCCGGGTGGACGCACCGTCGGTCTCGATCCCGGCGAGGTCGAGGGATTGGAGATCGACGGCGGTGACCGGCTGGCGGCCGGGATCGGCGTTGACGGAGGTTCCCCCGGCGATGATCACGGCATCGGGCCGCGACGTGAGAGCGATTGCCTCTTCGAGCGTGAGCGGTCGGTGGTACTGGGTGATCATGTGCGTCTCTTCTCCTCGTCGACCCCGTCTTTCCATTGTACCGACCGAATCGGATCGGGGGCAACGACGGACGGCATGTTCGAGATTGGTACATTGATTCCTATGAGCACACTTCTCGTTCGGCATGCGCAGGTTCTGGCCACCATGGATGACGGCGGTACGGAGATCATCGACGGGGGTCTCTTCGCCGTCGACGGGTTCATCGAACAGGTCGGTCCAACGGCGGAGCTTCCGCGAACCGCGGACGAGGTCGTTGACCTCTCAGGCCACGTCGTTCTCCCTGGACTCATCAACACCCACCATCACTTCTACCAGACGTTGACCCGCGCTGTCCCAGGCGCACAGGACGTCGGCCTCTTCGACTGGCTCCGCACGTTGTATCCGATCTGGGCCCGTCTCACACCGGAAGATGTGCGGATCTCGACCCGACTCGCACTCTCGGAGCTGGCGCTTTCGGGGTGTACGACCTCGTCGGATCACCAGTACCTCTTCCCGAACGGGTCGAGCGTTGACGACCAGGTTGAGGGCGCCGCAGGAGTCGGACTGCGCTTCCACGTCGCCAGAGGATCGATGAGTCTCGGCGAGAGCGACGGGGGATTGCCACCCGACTCTGTCGTCGAAGACGAGGAGACGATTCTGCTCGACACCGAGCGAGTGATCAACAAGTACAACGATCCGTCGCCGGGGGCCATGACCCGCGTGGTGGTCGCTCCTTGCTCACCGTTCTCCGTGACCCCGGATCTGATGCGCGAATCTGCAGCCCTGGCAAGGCGCCACGGTGTTCATCTCCACACCCACGTCGCCGAGACCCACGACGAGGAGCAGTTCTGCATCGAGACGTTCGGACGGCGTCCCGTCGAGCTCATGGAGGATCTGGGGTGGGTGGGGAACGACGTTTGGTACGCCCACGGCATCTATGTCAATGATGCAGAGATCGGGAGGCTCGCCGAGTCGGGGACCGGGGTCGCCCATTGTCCGTCATCGAATATGCGCCTCGCGTCCGGTATCGCTCCGGTTCGCAGCTACCTGGCAGCCGACGTTCGACTCGGACTCGGTGTGGACGGCTCTGCGAGCAACGACGGCAGCCACCTGATCGGCGAGGCCCGACAGGCGATGCTGCTTGCGCGTCTCGCGGCAGCGCCGTCGATCGAGGGTGGTCGCCTCCTCGCGGCCCGGGAAGCGCTTCGAATCGCGACGCGGGGTTCGGCCGCCGTGCTCGGCCGCAATGACATCGGATCGCTCGAGCCCGGCAAAGCGGCCGACTTCATCGCGATCTCCCTCGATCGTTTGGAGTACGCGGGGGCGCTTCAGGATCCAGTCGCAGCCGTGCTCTTCGTCGCCCCCACCGGAGTCGACCAGAGCTACGTCCATGGCAAACCCGTCGTGAAGGATGGCGAGTTGGTCGGAGTTGAGCTGCCGGGTCTGATAGAGAAACACAATCGGGCCGCGGCACGATTGGTGGGGTAGAGAGCCGCCAGC
>JAOZMA010000169.1 GCA_029934555.1 Acidimicrobiia bacterium
GGGGTACCGTGAATGCTGCAATGCCAACGACCGAACAGCTCGACCGCACATCCATGTCCTGGGAGGAGTACCAGGCACTCGGAGAAGACGTGCGCGGCGAATACATCGACGGGATGCTCGTCATGAGCCCGTCACCGACGCGACCTCACCAGGACATCGCCCATTCACTGTGTGAGATCTTCAAACGAGCGGCACCCGATGGTGTGTCCGCTACGCCGGCGTGGGCCTGGAAGCCGGGGCCCGACGAGTTCATCCCCGACGTCATCGTCTTCGACGACACCGCCGACAACGTTCGCCTGACCGGCACCCCGCACCTCGCCGTCGAAGTGCTCTCCACCGACCGAGGAGCGGACCTGATCCGCAAATTCCGGAAGTACGAGAAGGCTGGCCTACCGCGCTACTGGATCATTGACCTTGACGAGACCGGACCGGAAGTCGTCACCTACGAACTCCGAGACGGCGCCTACGTCGAGACCGGTCGGCACCGCGGAGACCACGAAGTCACACTCGATGTCGGACCGATGACGGTGGAGTTCGCGCCGAACGACCTGTTGACCTGAGGGGCAAGATTTCGGCAGGCCGATCTTCGGCCGGAACGCTCGACCGGTCGTAGCCGTTCGCGACCGGCACTGAGCAAGGCACCGGAGTTCCGCACGCCCGGCGTCCCGGCGTCCCGGCGTCAGCGACCGGCCCAGAACTCGTCGAAGTCATCCTGATTGAGGCTGAAGAGCCATGCCTCCTGGATCTTGTCGCCTCTCAAGGAGAGGGCGTGGATGACGTCCGTGTCGAGGTGCGTTTGACTGGCCGTGGCGCTCATGTGACCCTGCAGAACGAGCATGCGAATATCCTCGGCTACCAGCCTCGGCGAGTCGAGTTGCAGTGTGTCGTGCGTGTACTCCGCCATACGGCCGAACAGGCCGACGATCGCCTCCGTGCCCTGGTAGTCCCCCGCCAGACCTGATCTCCCCGGCACGTGAAGAATGGAGGCATCGTCGAGGACAACAGCCGCCGCCGATACGTCTCCAGCGAGCAGAGCATCGTAGCGAACCCAGATTCCGTCGATACCGCTGTTGTTGATCATCACTCTCGTCACCGCCTCTCCTGATCGAACGACTCACGAGACCTCATCGGATCCTGGGCACAAGCGTGACCCCATGCGGTCAACGATCGCTCATCGAACCGTCAACAGGGGCCCCAGCGATCAGAGCCAACGCCGACGAACGCGATCCAGATAGTTTCGCCACCGCCGGGGCATCCGGGTAGCCTCAGGGTTGACCGGAGTCTCGGATATGGACGTAAGAATCCTTGGGGGACTTGAGGTTCTCCGGGATGGAACACAGATTGACCTCGGGCCGCCCCGCCAGCGGGTACTGCTCGCCCGCCTCCTCGTCAATCTCGGCGAAACCGTCACCACCGACCGACTGCTGGAGGATCTCTGGGCCGGGGCTGTTCCAGACACAGCGCGCCACGCTCTGCACGTCTACGTGTCCAAACTCCGGGCCGCCCTGGGGCCGGATCGTGATCGCCTCACCCGACGGGGTTCCGGCTACTGCCTCTCGCTGGAGTCGGACGAACTCGATGCCACGCGTTTCGTGACAGGCGTTGCGGAGGGTCGGGCTTCACTGGAACGGGGAGACCCGGAGACTGCGCGCACACAACTCGAGGCCGCACTGGACATGTGGCGGGGACCGGTCTTCGCCGACGTCGCCGACGAGGAGTTCGTTCGCGCAGAGATTGTTCGCCTCGACGAGAACCGGCTCGTTGCCCTGGAACAGCGGATAGCGGCCGACATCGAACTCGGCCGGCATGACGCGTTGGTCGAAGAGCTGCGCGACCTCACCGCCCAATACCCGTTTCGCGAACGATTCTGGGAGCAGCTCATGCTGGCTCTCTACCGATGTGGACGACAAGCCGAGGCACTCCGGGCCTTCCAAACGGCTCGTTCACAGTTGGCCGAGGAGTTGGGACTCGAACCCGGCCCGGCTCTCCGCCATCTCGAAGACCAGATCCTCGCCCAGGATCCAAGCCTGGATCTCTCTGACAGACCGAGCGCCGGTGCTGCACCGAGCAATCTGCCGCTCCTCCGCACGAGCTTCATCGGGCGGCAACATGAACTGGAACTGGGCGGCAAGCTGCTCGCGGAGTCCCGTTTGCTGACGCTCACAGGCCCCCCGGGATCAGGCAAGACCCGCACGGCGATCCGACTCGCCGCCGACAATGCGAGCGACTTCCCCCATGGCACGTTCTTCATTCCATTGGCGACGATCAACGAAGTGGACTTGATCGCTACAACGATCGCCCGCACACTTGGTCTTCGAGAGACACCGGGCGAGGAGCCACTCGCGAGTCTCGAAGCGTTCCTCCGCGACCGCCGTGCTCTTCTCTTGCTCGACAACTTCGAGCATCTTCTCGACGGGGCCCCATTGATCAATGAGCTCCTCGATGCTGCACCGGAGGTCAAGATCCTGGTGAGTAGTCGCTCGCCGCTCGGGCTCACAGGGGAGCAGGAATTCCCTCTCTCCCCCCTCGAGGTGCCGGCAGCCGACGAATCTGTTGATCCCGTCCGCGTTCAGGCCTACGACGCCGTCGCCCTGTTCGTGGCTCGCGCTCGAGGATCGGATCCCAGCTTCGAGCTCGATGGGACGAATGCTCATATGGTCGCGGACATCACCATCCGCCTTGATGGACTCCCGCTCGCCATCGAACTCGCTGCCGCTCGGATCAAGCTTCTCACTCCACAAGACCTCCTCACTCGACTCCACCAAAGCCTCGTCGTCCTCACCACAGGACCATCCGATGCCGTCAGTCGGCACCAAACCCTGAGAGATGCCATCGCCTGGAGCTACGACCTCCTCGAACCCGACGAACAGACACTCTTCCGCCGTCTGGGAGTCTTCCGAGGCTTCACCCTCGAGGCGGCAACGGCGGTGAGCGATCTCCCCGAAGCAACTGTCTTCGACGGCATCGATTCGCTGCTCTCCAAGAGCCTCCTCTACCGCCTCGTTGACATCGGAGAGGCCCGGTTCGCCATGCTCGAGACCTTGAAGGAGTTCTCACTGGAGCAACTGGATGCCGCAGGAGAACGAGAGGCGGCGGTCCGGCGTCACGCCACCTACTACTGCGATCTTGCAGAGGCGTCCGAACCGGAACTGACCGCGGAGAGCCAGCACGCCGCGACACAGATGCTCACCCAGGAACTCGCCAATATCCGCGCTGCTCTCCGCTACGCAGTCGACACCGATGACCCCGATCTCGGACTCCTCCTCACGGGATGCATCTGGCGTTTCTGGGAGAGCTCGGGACACCTGACCGAGCCGATAGGGTGGCTGGAGACCTTGCTCGCAAACGAAAAAGCATCCGATGTGGCGCGGGTGAAGGGGCTGACCGGCCTTGCCGGCTTGGCTTACTGGCAGGGCGACTATGCCAAAGCGCTGGACCGGTACAAAGAGGTGCTCGACATCTATCGGGCACTCGGCGACCGACTCGGCGAAGCCGACACGCTCTTCGGGATGAGCGTGTCCGCGGCATGGAACGGCGATGTGGACGCCGGTGAACGACTCGCCGATGAGGCCCGATCGATATTCGAAGAGATCGGAGCCAAGAAAGGGGTCGGTGAAGTCTGCATGGCGCAGGCCTTCATGGCCCACCGCCGGGGGGATCATGCGGCTGCTCGCCCGCTGTGGGAGGCATCATTGGCCATCTCGCGCGAAGTGGGCAATCACATTCTCGGTGTCACCGAACTTACCGGAATCGCCGTATGCGCATTTCATGAAGGAGAGATCGAGGAAGCCGTTCAGATCGCACTTGAAGCTCTCAACACCGCCACCGACCAGGAGAACATCCCGATCACCTCTTGGCTGCTGGATTTCATCGCAGCGTTCGCGGTGTCTGTCGTTCCCGAGGAAGCCGTCCGACTCGCCGGTGCGGTGGAATCGTTCCAGGAGGCGGCCGGAGGCGGCATGGAGCTCGAACCGCTCCAGATCGAAGATGCAAGGACCGTCGCGTCACGAGTGCTCGATCTGGAGCTTCTCGAACAAGCCTGGGGAGAAGGCCGGACCATGACCCTCGAACAGGCCGTCGACTACGCCCGAGAGATAGAGCGTCTCGTGTCCAACCGCCCAAGCTCATGAAACCGTCGTTGAGCACTCGATGAGGATGCGATGACCGGCGTCACGCACGATTGTGTCGGCCCGCATTCCTGCACATGAGAGAGGAAGGGAAGGAGTCCAAGAAACCGAGAGAGCAGGATCCACAAGGAAGGAATCGACGAACCGGCCAGCGCGAGGATCGGAGGGGTGTTCCCAGGCTCAGCCTGGTGCACTCCCCACGAGTCCCTGCGCATGGATTCACTGATGGCGGTCGGAGCGGAAGAAACGTCACACCCGTCGTAGCGAGCGGCAAGGGCGAGAGATGACGCTCCCACTACGCAGGAGAAGGAGCACACCGATGATCAAAGAACACGTCGAGAGGTACGCGACAGAGGGAGGCCGAGCGATCAACGAAGGAGACTGGGAGGCCTACGGCGACTTCTTCTCCGAGGACCTGGTGATGCGGACTCCCGCCATCCCCGGGATCTCGAGGGGCCGGGAGGCGCGGGTGTCGTTGGTCCAGGGAATGATGGCCGCGGTCCCCGATGGGCACGTGGAGATGGTGCGAAGCATCGTGCAGGGCGATCGGGCCTGTCTCGAATGGCACTGGACGGGTACGAACGTTGACGTCCCGTACTGCATGGTCGTTCGGTTCGAAGACGGCCGAATCGCCGAGATCAACGAGTACTACGACCAACTGGGAATGTGACCTCCGGTTGAGCGGTACCGTGCCCGCATGCGACCGTGGGACACACTCACCGAAGCGGGCCAGATTCGGCGGCTCCGAACCCTGGCGATAACCGCCCTGTCGACTGGTACGAGCGACGAGAATGGGAGATGGCACAACCGACCGCGAGGAGGACCACGATGATCGACGAATACCTCGACCACTTCAACACGGAGGCTGCCCAGGCAATCAACGAAGGGGACTGGGACGCCTACGGCGACCTCTTCTCCGAGGACCTGGTGATGCAGACTCCCAGCCTGCCGGGGATCTCGAAGGGCCGGGAAGCTCGGGTGGCATTGGTCAAGGGAATCATGGACGCGTTCCCCGATGGGAACGTGGAGATGGTGCGATCCTTTGGCCAGGGCGATTGGGCATGTCTCGAAGTTCGGTTCACCGGCACGGCCGCTGTCTCCGACGGAGAGGAGGCTCCGGTGACGGTCGACTTCCCGTATTGCATCGTCATGAGATTCGAAGACGGCAAGGTGGCTGAACTCAACGAGTACTACGACCAACTGGGAATGTGACCTCCGGTTGAGCGGTACCGTGC
>JAOZMA010000008.1 GCA_029934555.1 Acidimicrobiia bacterium
GCTGTCCGCTGTCCGCTGTCCGCTGTCCGCTGTCCGCTGTCCGCTGTCCGCTCTTCCCTTACGGCTTCACCGGGAAGGCTTCTTCTGTTCCTGGCTCGTTCTGACCGTCAATCGTGCGTGTTCCGGTGAGCGTGCCGTCAGACGCGATCGTGTAGCTCGCCGTTCCCTGTGATCGATCCGTGCCGTCCCGGTTGACGAGGCCCTCAACGGTCGACCACTTCGCTTCGAGTTGGTTGCCGTCTTTGACACCGGTGCCCACCTGCACGCTTCCCGTGATGATCCACTGCATCGCGTAGTGGTCCGGCTGGTCTCCTGGGGTGATCTCGAGGCGGCCGCCGTACTCGATACCGCGGCCATCGACGCCGTTCACGTAGTACGTGCCATCGATGCTCTCCGTGGAGTCGGTGCCCTGCTGGGGGAAGGCGCAGGCTGTCGCCACAACCAGGAGCCCGACAGCGAGAAGTGCAAAGCGAACGGTCCGATTCAAGACGGTCAATTGAGCTCCGGTCGACGGGTACGATGTCGGAGTATATCGACCGGCAACGATGCTGGCATGGGGCGGAGAGGCATTCGTTGAACTCGCGCAAACTCATCTGGGGGCTCGGAATCGTGGGCGCACTGCTGGTGCTCGGCGTGATGGCCTTCGCGATCTTCGAGCCGATTCAGGTCTTGCCGCGTATCCGCTTGTCGCCCGGCTACTTGCTTGCGGACCAGCAGGGGGAGTCGTTCACGTCGGAGGACGTTCGCGGTGACATCGTGCTCTACACGTTCCGCTACAGCGGATGTGAGGAACAGTGTGCCGGACTTGATGAGACGATGCTCGAAGTTCGCGATCGCGTCGGAGAGGTGGATCTGGGGGACACCGATTTCCGCCTCGTGACGATCTCGTTCGATCCGGAGACAGATACCACCGATGTGCTCACGGCCGAGGCAGACAAGTTCGGGGCCGATGGCCTGCAATGGCGATTCGCTACCGGCGATGAGCAGCACCTTGCCAACGTGGTGAAGGCCGGGTTCAAGGTCTGGTACGAGGAGCAGGACGACGGCTCCTTCTCGTTCGACCCCACCCTCGTGCTGGTCGACGGGTGGGGTGTGATCCGCGGCGAGTACGAGTATCAGACGCTGAAGTCCGACGCGGACAAGATCATCCACCACCTTGATATCCTGACCGAGGAAATTCGGAACGCCACCGGCGCAGCCGGACTCGCCTACGAAGCAGCCCATCTCTTTCTCTGTTATCCATGAGCAAAGCCCTCAAGATCACTCTCATCAGCCTCGCCGGGGTAGTCGCATTTGTCGCGATCGTCTGGTTCTTCGTTCTCCCGAGCCTCGCTCCGTACAACTTCCACGGCCAGGTCATCCAGTCCAACCAGGCGGCTCCTGCGGTTGAACTCGACGGCCCCGACGGGAGCACGGTGCGTCTGAGCGATTATGAGGGCAAGGTCGTCGTGCTGTACTTCGGCTACACCTACTGTCCGGACGTCTGTCCGATCACGCTGTCCAAGCTCGATCGGGCGATGGACATCATCGGGGACAAGGCCGAGGACGTCCAGGTGATCATGGTCTCGGTCGATCCTGAGCGTGATACTCCCGAGATCCTCAAGGCGTACATGGCTCACTTCAATCCCACCTTCATCGGCGTCACCGGCGACACCAACACGATCGACCGGATCGCCACGACGTACGGGGTCTACTACGAAGCAGCGGAGGGCTCGGACGCGACCGGTTATCTGGTCAATCACACGGCGACGGTCATGATCGTTGACAAGGATGGCTACCTGAAGCTCGTGCTCCCGTTCGAGGGGACGGCAGAAGAGATGGCTGCAGACCTCAGCCACTTCCTGCGTTGAGACTCCAAAGAGAAGGGGATTCCTGATGAAGATGCGAGCACTGTTCGCCGCCGTTCTGGCATTCGGACTGCTGTCGGGGGCGTGCAGTAGCTCTGGCAGCGACGGAATCGTCGTGGATGATCCGTGGGGCCGATCGGCGCCGATGGCAGCAAACAACGGAGCGTTCTATATGACGATCGAGGGTAGCGATGTCGACGATCGGCTCGTGTCTGCCTACGCGTCGGTATGTGGGACGACGGAGCTCCATCAGACGATCGTTACCGACGGTGTCATGAAGATGCAGCAGGCCGAGGGTGGTATCGAGATCCCCGCCGGAGGTGAAGCCGTCCTGGCACCGGGCGGCTACCACGTGATGTGCATTGATAAGGATGGCGAGTTCAAGGTAGGAGACATCATTCCCTTGACGCTGACCTTTGCAGTAGCGGAGATGCAGACGGTGGATGCAGAGATCAGAGAGAGCTGACAGAGTCGCCGGTCGCCAGGCCCCAGTCGCCAGCCCGAAGCCATGAGCTATGAGCTATGAGTAAGCCAGGGGAGTCTTCGCCGACTACCGACTACCGACTACCGACTACCGACTACCGACTACTCACAGCAGGCTCGCCAGTCGGGGTTCTCTGGGGCGTCTTCTTCCCAGCTTCTCAGGTAGACCGTTAGGCCGTCGATCTCTTCGGCAGTGAGAGGACCGCCGAATTCGAGCGAGTAAGCGCTCATCAGCGAACCCGGGATGCCGACGGCGATGATCGCCGTGATCTGGTCGTCTTTGGCTGCCGTGAGGAACTCCTGCGAGTTGAGCGCCGGTCCGATTCCGCCCTCTCCATCTGCGCCGTGACATGACGCGCAGTTGAGGTCGTAGAGCTCGGCCCCCATCTCTGTGAGGACGGTCGTGTGTTCTTCGAGAGAGTCGGCACGGGCCGTCGGCTCGAACCAGAGATAGGCGACGAATCCCACGATGAGCATGATCATGAACGCGAGACCCCAAGCCATCCACTTGTTCGTTGACGCTTCGAGACCCGGGTCTGGCGATCGGTATGTCATCAGGTCCTCTCCGATCCCGGCGCCGGGCCGGCGATGACATCGCTCGTATCGATCACGATCACACCTTCGACGACTTCGGTTCCGTACTCGTCCATACCCCTGGGGGCCGGTCCCTCGATGTAGTCGCCCTCTCTGGTGAACTTCGAACCGTGGCACGGGCAGTCGAACTGACCACTCTCGTCGATGTACGGAACCCGGCAACCGAGGTGCGTGCAGACCTCGGAGAGGGCAAGAATCTCTTCTTCATCGACCTTGACCAGATACCCGCGGGCCGCGGGGACCTCGAGGACGCCCGCCGATGGTACGGCATCGGGAGTGACCGTCTTCACGATGACGTCGACCCCTGCCGCCAGTGTGGGTTTGAGGAGATCCCACGTCGTGATGACACCCGCAGCAGCGAGGAGGCCGAAGCTGACTTTCCATGCGGTCGACAGGAACGACCGGCGACTCATGTCACTCATAGCTCACCATGCCATTCCTCCCAGGGCCACACCCAGGACCAATTCTCACCCCTGAACATGAATCCGATGAGCGTGAGGGCGATCCAGAGCAACATGAACACCGTGAAGGCGGTTCGCGCTATCTGCCGTTTTCGTGGATCGATCGACGGGTTCCGATCGATGTACGGAAGTGCGACGAGTCCGAGGATGATCGCACCTGGAACAAGGACGCCGGCCACCAGCGGATGGAACAACGCCAGTAGCTCCTGGAGGGCAGCGAAATACCACGGTGCCTTCTCCGGGTTCGGTGTGTTCGTGGGATTCGCAATCTCGCGAAGAGGAGCATCGAAGAACGCCGCGATCAGAACCACGATGACGATGACCACGAGAGCTGTGACGGCGTGGCGAATGAGGAGATTCGGCCACACCATCACGGTGTCTTCTTCGGCGGGTTCCTTGCGGTCGCCTACGCCGGGCTTGCCGGGCACGACGCCCAGCAGCCGCTTATTGGCGATGACTCTGGGGTCGGGGTCAAGCATCGGTGTCTCCCTGATCGGAATCCATTGTCAGCATCGAATCCTTGCGCCAGCGCCAGATGTGGATGGTGAGCACAGCGACCAGGGCCACCGGCAGCACGGCAACGTGGAGCACGTAGAAACGAAGGAGTGTTGGGGCGCCGACCGTTGGCCCTCCGAGCAAGAGTTCTTGAACCTGGTCGCCGACGAGGGGTACGTACGCCGCCATCGCGGTTCCGACGGTCACGGCCCAGTATGCCAACTGGTCCCATGGCAGCAGATAGCCGGTGAACGACAGCAGCAGCGTAAGGACGAGGAGCACCACGCCGATGACCCAGTTGAACTCCTTCGGCGGTTTGTAGGCGCCGCGGTAGAACACACGTGCGAGGTGTGCTGCAACGGCGAGGACCATGAGGTGAGCGGCCCAGCGGTGGCTGTTGCGGAGGAACTGACCGAACGCCACTTGGTTCTGGATCGTCTGGACGTCCCCGTATGCGTTGGCCGGTGACGGCACGTAGAAGAACATCAGGAAGATCCCTGTGACCGTCAGGATCCCGAACAACACGACCGAAGCAACGCCGAGGAAGGCCGTGTACTTGAACGTGATCTCGACCTTGCGCACCTTCACCGGATAGAGGTGGAGGAGGAAGTTCGACCAGTGTCCGGCCGCGCGATCCCTCTCGGTCACGCGATCCGGGTTGCGGAAGAACGAACGGCCGATCGTGGACTTCCGTATTCGCTCAGAGGTTTTCACTGGGGCACTCCTATCCCCGACCACACTGCCATGGACAGTGCGTTGGGTGGGCAACGTTCGATGCACAAACCGCAACGGATGCAGTCGGTTTCGTCGAGTAGCAGTGCGGTACTGCCTTGATCCTCGCCGATCTCCTCGGCCGGAACGATCGAGATGATATTGACAGGACAGACGTCGACGCACAGAGCGCAGAGAACGCAGATGTCGACGTCGAGTTCGATATTGGCGAAGCACCGGAGGCATCGGGAGGCCTCACACCGTGCCTGCTGTTCGGTGAATCCGAGCTCGACTTCGCTCAAGCCCGTGCGACGATCGGTCGCGAGGACCGGGACAGAAAGTCGGTCGATTCGGTCGTACGTGTCGTCATAACGATGGAATTGGGAGAGCTCAACGAGTTGTCCCTCAACCTCAGGCGGGGTCTCTCCGGTGAATGTCTTGTGGATCCCGGCGGCGGCGGTGCGGCCGTCGGCGATCGCATCGATGAGCGTTCGCGGTCCGCGTGCCGCATCTCCTCCCGCCCACACGTTGTCGAGCGACGTCTTCAGCGTCGTCTCGTCGATCCCGATGGTGCGCCGAGGAGAGATCTCAGGCCCCGAGTCTCCGAGCGCATCAACGTCGATGGCTTGGCCGATCGCGAGAATCACCGTGTCGGCCTCGTATGACTTCATATTATCGGGGTCGAACGTTGGGGCGAAACGCCCTTCTTCGTTGAATACGGATACGACACCGATGGTCTCGAGTCCGGTGACCTTCCCGTCTTCTGTGAGGATGCGGGCCGGGCCGCGCCTATGGATGAACGTGATGTCCTCTGCGGATGCTTCCTCTACCTCGAAGGGCGACGCCGGCAGCTCCTCCTCAGACTCGAGAGAGAAGACGGTCACGTCGGTCGCGCCCTCTCGCGTCGCCGACCTGGCGACATCGAGGGCTTCAACCATCATCTCCGGATCCTGGGTGTCGTCGATTTCGATCTGTCGCGCTTCCTCGTAGTCCTCGCGACGCAACGCCGAACGGGCGGCATCCATGGCAACGTCACCGCCACCGATCACGAGCACCTTTTCGCCGACGTCGACGTGGTAGCCCTGGTTGACGTTGATCAGGAACTCGATGGCCTTCAGGACACCGTCGGCTTCATGACCTTCGAGGTCGAGTCCTCGGCCGAGCGTGGCGCCGATCGCGAGGAACAACGCATCGTGCTGTTCCCGCAGGTCGTCGAACTGAACGTCAGTGCCGAGTTTCGTGTTGAGATGGACGTCGACACCGAGGCTGACGATGGCGTCGAGTTCAGCGTTGAGGAGGTCGCGGTCCAGGCGGTACTCGGGGATGCCGAGTTTCATCATTCCGCCGAGTTGAGCCGTGGCTTCGTAGACGGAGACGCGGTAGCCGAGGCGACGGAGATCGTGCGCACACGCCATACCCGCCGGCCCACCACCGACGATGCCGATGCTCTCTTGGCGCTCCTGGCCCTTGTGTTCGGCGACGGAACGCCACTTGTCGCTTCCTGCCTCCACACCGTACTTCTCGGTGACGAAGCGTTTGAGGGCACGAATGGCGATCGGCGTGTCGATCTCGCCTCTCCGGCAGGCGTCCTCACATGGGGCGGCGCACACACGCCCGCAGACCGAAGCGAACGGGTTCGGCAATCGGGCGGTCAGGTACGCGTACTCGTCGTCACCGTCGGCGATCGCTGCAACGTATGCTCCGGCGTTGGTGTGGACCGGACAGGCCGCGAGACATGGAATGTTCTCGTCGTAGAAGCGCAGCGGTTGCATCAGATGTAGCGGTGCTGCTGAGCCACGCGCATGGAGATGAGACCGATCGCGAGGGCCACGAACCAAACCCCAGAAACGATGAGGCTCAATACCGTGCTCCAGGTGTCGGCCGACATGAGTCCCGAGTAGAGGTCACGAACGACGGCGAGTGAATTCGGCTTCATCAGCCAGGAAGGGAACCAGACCGTGGCGATCACGATGTACAAGACGATGATGGCGACTTTCAGCCACACTGCGGGGGTCGTGAAGCGCCCGTCGATGTTCTTCTTTGCGCCGAGCGGTCCGAGCATCGACCCGATCGAACGACTATCGGATTGCGACTGTTCTAGCGACGAGGATTCTTGAGCTTCTCCCATGCGACGGAGGCTAGGACGGTCGGCGGAAATCCTCAAATCAGTAGGGCCCAAAGCCTCTACTGAGTTCCCCGGGTGTACCGGAACGCGAAGCGACCGCTCCTAAGAGCGGCCGCTTCGTCGATCCGTTGTGCGTCGACGCCGAACTATTGGAGCGTCCGGAGATAGTCGACGATGTCCGCGATGTCGGTCTCCGTGAGCGACGAGTCGCCACCGTTGGGAGGCATGTCGACGCCGGTTGTGTTGTCGGGATCCGTGGTCGATCGACCGACGGTGATGAACAAGATCAGATCCGCGTTCGACTGCGACTGGATGAACTCGTTGTTGTGCATGTCGGTGCCGAGACCATCGATGCCTTCGGCGTTCTGTCCGTGGCACGCAGAACACGTGGTCTTGAAGAGTTCCTGTCCATGTGCGGCACCGCCGACATCCTCACCGCCGCCACTGGGCGCCGCCGTCGTATCGCTGCTGACATCGCTGTACCCGCACGCTGCCGTCACAAGGGCTAGTACTGCGACAAACAGGATCCACCTGGTTCTCTTCATGGTTTCGTCACCTTTCGTATGCCCCGGTCGGCTCGGGACATTGTATCGATTCGACGCGAGATGTGAGTGACAGCCGACAGCCGACAGCCGACAGCCAACAGCCAAGGTCAGAGGGTTCCTCACCGACTGCGGGCGCCACTACGGTCTACGGACTACGGACTACGGACTACGGACGACTTCTTCTCAACAACCCCACCACGATCCCTTCGCATACTGCTTTCCATGATGCGTCGATGATGTTCTGATGCACCCCCACTGTGCCCCATGAGCCATCGGCGTCACTGTGGCGGCAGAGGACGCGGACCCTTGCCGCTGCTCCGTCGGATGAATCGAGGTCGCGAACCCGGTAGTCGGTCAAGTGGATGTCGGCAAGGAAGGGGTAGGCATCGCAGAGAGCGGACCGCAGCGCCCCGTCGATCGCTGCAACCGGGCCGTCCCCCTCGCTCGTGGTCACGACACGTTCGCCGTTCACGTAGACCTTCACGGTGGCTTCTGCGGTGACTTCACCCATTCTGTGTTCGACGAAGACCCGGTAGGACTCCAGGTCGAAGAACGGCTGCTTCCAGCCCTGCACGTCACGCGCGAGCAGCTCGAACGAGCCGCCTGCGGCTTCGAAGTGATACCCCTCGTGTTCGAGCTCCTTGATCCGATCGACGATCGCCTGTGCTTCATCGGAGGAGAGGTCGAGGCCGCTCTCCTGCGCTTTGGCGAGGATGGTCGCTCGTCCGGCGAGCTCGGAGACGACCATTCGAGTTGCATTGCCAACGGACTCGGGTGGCAGGTGTTCGTAGGCGTCCGGCCGTCGCGCCAGCGCCGACGTATGCAACCCGGCTTTGTGTGTGAAAGCCGATGTTCCAACGAAGGGGATGTGATCGTCCAGTGTGAGATTGACGAACTCGGCGATGTGATGCGCCACGCGGGCCAGGCGGGTGAGACGATCGGGCGGGACGGTCTCGTACCCCATCTTGAGAGAGAGATTCGGGATCACCGAACACAGATCGGCGTTGCCGGTCCGCTCGCCGTATCCGTTGACGCAGCCTTGCACCTGCTCGACCCCGGCGTTCACCGCGGCCAGGCTGTTAGCGACGGCGGTTCCGGAGTCGTTGTGGAAATGGCATCCGAGCACCGCATCCGGGATCTGTTCAGCGACCTCTCCGACGATCCGCTCTGCATCGTGGGGAAGCGTGCCTCCGTTCGTATCGCAGAGAACGAGCCGCTCTGCTCCGGCTTCATGCGCAGCTCTCAGTGCCGCAACGGCGAACCCGGGGTTCGCCCGGTAGCCGTCGAAGAAGTGCTCGGCGTCGAAAAAGACCCTTCGTCCGACCGAACGGAGGTGTTCGACCGAGTCGGAGATCATCGCGAGAGCCTCCTCGGGCTCCGTGCGGAGAGCGTATTGGACGTGGTAATCCCATGTCTTGCCCACGAGACACACCACCTCGGTGTCCGCTTCGACCAGTGCGGCAAGCTGACCATCGGTGGCCGCGTCCCCTCCGGGACGTCGGGTTGATCCGAACGCGACGAGCGTCGAAGTTTCGAGGTCGAGCTCGGTACGTGCTCGCTCGAAGAACTCGTCATCCTTCGGGTTCGATCCGGGCCATCCGCCTTCGATGTACGCGACACCGAGGTCGTCGAGGAGGCGGCTGATCGCCAGTTTGTCTCCCGCTGTCAGCGAGATGCCCTCCTGCTGTGTCCCGTCTCTCAGGGTGGTGTCGTAGATCTCGATGGTCGTCATGATTGTTGCTCCGGATAGAGAAAACCCCCCGCTGGGCGGAGGGTTACGGGCGCACACGGGTTCGTGTGCGCCTAAGTGATAATGATCGTGGTCGTTGCTGAGTCGGTCATGAGTTGAGGAGTATGACCGTTCCCTGGCGTTCCGTCAACGGTTGATTGTTCTGGCGATGAGGTCTGCGTACGCGGCGATGCCTGCCGATGTCAAGTGAACACCGTCCTTGACGAAGTACTCGGGGTGGTTCTTGGCTGCAGTGTGCCAGTCGATCAGGAACGCCCGATCCCATCGCTCAACGCCGGCCGCCAGCGCGTCGTTGACGTCGCCCTCGTAGCGACGTGGAACGCTCGCGTTGACGAAGTAGACGTTTTCAGCATCGGCGAGAGAGATCATGGCGTCGTCGAAGTGCGCCGCGCTGAACGGGCCGTTCGTTCCGAGGTGCACAACGGCGATCTCCCCGAGTAGCCCCTCGGTTCGATACTGCGTGACGACGGCAGGCACCTGCTTCATCTGCCTACTCACCTTGCCATCGACGAGCGCATCCTCAACCGCCTTTTCGAGGCCGGTCTTCGCTCCGAGCATGACCGAGTCTCCGATCATGAGCGGGGGAGGTGAGACGATCGGCGCGGCAGGTATCGTCGTAACCGACGGTGTCCCATCTCCGGACACGACTGTGGTAGCGGTTGTGGGCGTGGTCTCCACCACGACGGGAGCTTCGACGGGTGAGGCTGCGATCTCCTCGGCAAGCGGGGGAGCTGATGAGCCCTGGATGAGCCCGATCGTGAGGCCGACGACGAACACACCGGCGATGACCGGCCACAACGCGGCTGCCTGGGGCGAGCGACGCCGCAGCGGTTCGGTGATCCACGCGATCCACACCTTGAAGCCACGCCTCCGGATCGGCTGCTCGATCCAGCGATAGGAGGCTTCCGTGATCAAGACCGTGACCGTGATCTGGGCGATGAACGTCGGCCATCGGCCCCAGGGGACGTCGATCCCCGGGCGCATGAGCACGAACACGGGCCAGTGATAGAGGTAGAGCCCGTACGAGCGTTTGCCGATCCAGACGAAGAGCTTGTTGCCGAGCACCGGGTTGAGGGCCCCCTGGGGGTGCACGGTGACGGCGATGACGACGGCGGTGAGGATCGAGACGAGGAGGAATCCGCCGCGGTAGAGGAAGATGTCGTACTCGCCGATGGTCAGCAGGATGTAGGTCAGGAAGCCGAGAGCGGCAAAGCCCGCGAGGTTGAGGATGATCGCACCACGTGTGGCGAGCATCTTCGTGAACCTCCAGGGCTGCCATGCGAATGCAAGCGCCACACCGACGAAGAGCCCGGAGGCCCGGGTGTCGGTCCCGAAGTAGACCCGGGAGGGATCCTCATATGGAACGTAGAGGAGCCACATCAGAGCGGTGGATGCGATCACTGCGACCGCAGCGAAACCCATGAACCGCCTGGCCGTCTGCCCGTACCCGGTCGAGCGTCGGGACACCAGGATCATCACACCGGCGAAGATCAAGGGGAAGAACAGGTAGAACTGCTCTTCAACTGCGAGCGACCAGAGATGGCGGAGGAGCGGAGGCCGGGCGAAGGCTTCAAAGTACGACTCCTGGCGGAAGATCATCAACCAGTTCGTCGAGTAGGTGAGCGCTCCGAGCACGTCGTGGTTCAGACGGAACAGGGCGTCACGGGCGAACAACAGGGCACTGGTCGTTACGAGGAGTAGCAGCACTCCCAGGGCCGGGAGGAGGCGACGGGCCCGTCGGGTCCAGAATTCCTTCAGGTCGATCTTGCCGGTCTTCACCCGTTCGAGGATCAGCAGCGACGTGATGAGGTATCCGCTGATGACGAGGAAGACCTCGACACCGAGGAATCCCCCGGGGATGAACCCGAACTCGGCGTGGTACAGGATGACGGCGACAACGGCGATGGCGCGCAGACCATCGATGCCGGGCATGTACGGGAGCCGTTCCGGAACCTCGCGAGGGAGGAGGTCCTGCATGTCTTCTTGGGTGTTGATGTGGTTGGCCATCTGTTGAGTGCGAACGCTTCTAGAAGGTCGCTGAACCGGCTTCATGTTCCTTCCGTGGTAAGAGTACCAGACAAGGTCGTAACCACCGGGAAGCCCCGCTGTACAACGAGTGCGCATGGACCACCAGTCTCTCTACTCTCTACGGACTACGGACTACGGACTACGGACCACTCCCTCTGGAGGAACAGTGACAGAGCAGAAGAAGACCGTCTTCTCGGGCGTTCAACCGACGGGTGCGATGCACCTCGGTGGCTGGCTCGGTGCATTCCGCAACTGGGTCGCGCTCCAGGACGATGATGCCTACGACGTCATCTACTGCATCGTCGACCTCCACGCGATGACCACCCCGTACGACCCGGCCGAGTTCAACCGTCGCCGGCTCGATACGGCGAAGATGGTGCTTGCCCTCGGGATCGATCCCGATCGATCGCTCCTCTACATGCAGAGCCAGGTGCCCCAGCACGCAGAACTCGCGTGGATCCTCGGAACGTTGACGCCGACGGGCGTCCTCAACCGGATGACGCAGTACAAGGACAAGGTGGAGAAGGGGATCCCCTCGAACCTTGGTCTCTACGCGTATCCGGTTCTCATGGCGGCGGACATCCTGCTGTTCCACGCGGATCTGGTCCCGGTGGGAGATGACCAGAAGCAACACCTCGAGATGTCCCGCGATCTCGCCGCCCGGTTCAATAATCGATTCGGGGACACCTTCCCCATCCCCGAGCCTCTGATCCCGGAGACATCGGCGCGTGTGATGTCCCTCGCTGAACCGACGGCCAAGATGTCGAAGAGCGACCCGAATCCGAAGAACCGGATCGATCTCGATGATCCCCCGGATGTGATCCGCAAGAAGATCAAATCGGCGATGACGGACTCCGATCCAACCGTCCGGTACGACGTCGAGCAGAAGCCGGGGATCTCGAATCTGCTGGAGATCATGTCGGTGACCACGGGCCGCACGATCGACGAGCTCTCGGACGAGTACGAGACCGGGGGCTACGGGCGTTTCAAGGAGGCCGTGGCCGAGGCGGTTGTCGCAGAACTCGCACCGATCCGCGCAAGGCTCGCGACCCTCGACGATGACGAAGTAGCACGGATCCTCCAGAAGGGAGCGCTCGACGCCAGAACCCGTGCCGAGCGCATCCAACAGGAAGCAAGAGACGCGGTAGGACTAGGGAGAATCTGAGTAGCTGGGCGAGTCGCCGGTCCCCAGTCGCCAGTCTCCAGGAAGACAAGACCTGAGAATCCGTCATCGGATTCCCGTGTCCATTCGGCTTCTTCGATTTCTTCTTTCGGGCCGGTGTCTGGCGTCTGGTGACTGGGGACTCGTCCCCACTCTCTGGCTATTCTGACCCCAAACCACTGACACGAAGGATCTTCCCATGGACATCGAGATTGGCATTGCCAAATCTGGTCGCCGGGCTTACGGGTTCGATGACATCGCCATTGTTCCGTCGAGACGGACCCGGGACCCCGAGGACGTCGACCTGAGCTGGGAGATGGATGCCTTCACATTCGATCTTCCGCTTCTTGCCGCGGCGATGGACTCGGTAGTCAGCCCGGCGACGGCGATCGAGATCGCGCGGTTGGGGGGCCTCGCCGTCCTCAACCTCGAAGGTCTGTGGACGAAGTACGAGGATCCTCTGGTGATCTACGACGAGATCTCGGCGCTTCCGGACGATCAGGCGACCCGGCGCATGCAGGAGCTCTACGCAGCACCGATCGATCCAGACCTCATCACACAACGCGTGAGGGAGATGAAGAGCGCAGGGATCATCACTGCTGCGAGTCTGACCCCCCAGCACGTCTCCACGTACATCGACGCTGCCAAGGCCGGCGGTCTGGACGTTCTCGTGATCCAGGGCACGGTCGTGTCCGCCGAACACGTATCGACGAGGACTGAACCGCTCGATCTCTTCCGGTTCATCCGGGACGTCGAGATGCCGGTCATCGTTGGCGGTGTTGCGTCGTACTCGGGAGCACTGCATCTCATGCGCACCGGTGCCGTGGCCGTCCTTGTCGGCGTTGGACCGGGAGCGGCGTGCACAACCCGTGCCGTACTCGGAATCGGTGTTCCACAGGCAACAGCGATCGCCGATGCAGCAGGTGCCCGCACCCGTTATCTCGAAGAGACGGGCCGGTATGTCCACGTCATCGCCGACGGAGGGATGCGCACCGGTGGTGACATCTCTAAGGCGATCGCCGTCGGAGCCGACGCTGTGATGCTGGGCTCGCCGTTCGCTGCAACCGTCGAAGCACCGGGGAGCGGTGTGCACTGGGGCATGGCAACGTTCCATCCGACGCTGCCACGCGGTTCGCGTGTGCGGGTTGGGACGATCGGAACGATCGAAGAGTTGCTGCTCGGTCCGGCTCATGAGAACGATGGCAAGAGAAACTTGTTCGGCGCGCTCAGAACGTCGATGGCAACCACCGGCTATGCGAACGCCAAGGAGTTCCAGAAGGCCGAGGTGATGGTGGCCCCCGCATTGCAAACCGAGGGGAAGCAACTTCAGCGGTCGCAAGGCGTGGGGATGGGCTGACGTGACGACCACCTCGACTGGGCACGCCTCAGAGGGCGACTTCGACCGTGTCCTCGTCGTCGACTTCGGAGCACAGTACGCGCAATTGATCGCCCGCCGCGTGCGGGAAGCACACGTGTTCTCGGAGATCGTCCCGCGCGACATCACCGCTGATGAGGTGATCGACCGGGCGCCGATCGGGATCATCCTGTCCGGCGGCCCCGCATCCGTGTATGAAGCGGGGGCATACGGAATCGACCAGGGGATCTTCGATCTCGGGATTCCTGTGCTAGGCATCTGTTACGGACACCAGGTTCTGGCGAACGGCCTCGGCGGTGTCGTCGAGCGAAATGATGTCGCGGAGTACGGGCCTGCCGATCTCACCATCACCGCCGATGCGGTCCTCTTTGCCGGTCTCCCCGTCGAGCAACCCGTCTGGATGAGCCACAGCGACTCGGTGACGGAGGCTCCTCCTGGTTTCACAGTGACGGCGTCGACCGGAGACTCGCCGGTGGCAGCCATGGAGGACGCAGAGCGAGGACTCTACGGCGTGCAGTTCCACCCCGAGGTGGCCCACACACCACGGGGTCAGGAGATCCTCAAACACTTCCTCTATGAGGCCTGCCGGGCACGTCCGACCTGGACGAACACCGGGATCATCGAGCAATCCATCGCGGCCGTCCGGGAGGAAGTTGGTGACGGCACGGTGATCTGTGGGCTGTCGGGCGGTGTCGACTCCTCAGTGGCCGCGGCGCTGGTCCACAAGGCAATCGGGGACCAACTCGTCTGCGTATTCGTCGATCACGGCCTGATGCGCAAGGGAGAAGCAGAACAGGTCGAAGAGACGTTCCGCCGCACGTTCAACATGAACCTCATCCACGTGAAGGCCCAGGATCGGTTCATCGATGCGCTCGAAGGCGTTACCGACCCCGAGCGGAAACGCAAGATCATCGGTGAGATGTTCATCCGGGTGTTCGAAGAGGTGGCGGTCGACGTTTCGGATGCCAAGTACCTGGTGCAGGGAACCTTGTACCCCGACGTGATCGAGTCCGGCACCAAGGATGCAGCGAAGATCAAGAGCCATCACAACGTCGGCGGTCTTCCCGACGACATGGTGCTTTCGTTGATCGAGCCGCTGCGGGATCTCTTCAAAGACGAGGTCCGTTCGGTCGGTGAGGAGCTCGGCCTGCCGGAAGAGATCGTGTGGCGTCAACCGTTCCCGGGCCCCGGGCTCGCCGTGCGGATCATCGGCGATATCACCAGGGAGAGACTCGACATCCTCAGGGAAGCCGACGCCATCGTTCTCGACGAGATCCACAAGGCCGGGCTTCACAGGGAGCTGTGGCAGACGTTCGGCGTCCTGCCGGCGATCCGTACGGTCGGGGTCCAGGGAGACGGCAGGACCTATGCCTACCCGTTGATCGTGCGGGCTGTGACATCCGACGACGCGATGACCGCTGACTGGGCACGGCTGCCGTACGAAGTACTGGCAGCGATCTCATCACGCGTGATCAACGAGGTCCCCGGGATCAACCGCGTCGCCTACGACGTCTCCTCGAAACCCCCCGCCACCATCGAGTGGGAATGAGCAGCAGACAGCGGACAGTCGACAGCCGACAGCAAGAAGTGGACGGGCCCGAGCATCGCTAGTGGTCTTGTTCCCGGGTCTGGCTGTCTGCTGTCTGCTGTGGTCTGTCTGCTCCCTCCCTTAACCCTCAAGGCCTTACGGGTCTGCGTCGATATCTCACACACGGAAGTGTGTCGCGGCCTGAGGTATTCATGTGAACTGGAGCAACGACCCAGAGTTGCAGCAGATGTTCGTCGAAGAGGTGACGGAGCGTTCTGCTCGTCTCGTCGAAGGAGCACAGGCGCTGCGCTCCGGATCGATCATGCCACAGGAAGCCGGCGAACTACTCCGCGAAGGGCACACGATCAAGGGCACCGGTCGTGTCATGGGTTACGACGACGTTGGTTCTGCCGGACTCATGCTCGAGATGATCTGGAGATGGATCCAACACGGAGACCTCGCGCCTGAACCGATCTTCGGCCGCTTCCTCGAAGCGCTCAGCGCCTCGATACCGCGGGCGCTCGATGATCCCACCGAACTCGCCGAGGCGATGGCCGATATCCATGAATTCTTCGAAGGACAGCCGCTCCCGGACGAGCTGCCACCTGTTCCTGTCCTCGATTCGACTGCGTCCCGGGTTGCTGCCCCACCACCCGCTCCCGTGTCGCCCGCCCCGGCGGCGCCAGACTTCGTTCCGGCGCAACCACCGGAGCCCGTGATCCGGCCGGTCGAGGATGACACCATCATCCTTTTCGACACCCCTGCCCAGACCCCGGCCGAGGTACCAGCAGCGACCCATGAGACATCCGACGATCAGGGAAAGGTTGAACCCGAACTCCTCAACGCCGAGGGTGAAGCTGAGGAGCCCCTGTCGGCTCAGGAGGCGTTCGCTGCTCTGCGACGGTCGATGCAGACCGGTGACGCTGACGATGCCGTCCCGGATTTGCGGGAAGTAGGCGAAGAAGACGAACCATCGACCAATGAGCACGTCATCGATGAAGATCTTGCACCCGATGTCGATCCATCCGCGGTTGAGGAGTCGATCACAGGCGAGATAAATCCTGACGAGGATGCGGTCCACGACGACACGATCGGTTCTCTCATCGAGTTCCCCCGGTCCGATGTCCAGGCGGTAGATGGCCACAGTGCCGAGCGAGTGCTCCGCCACGATCGCACAGAGGAAGGCGTTTCACCCGACAATGGCGACGTTGTCGTGCTTCCCTCGAACGGAAGAGCTGCTGTGCGAGCTTCGATGGAGTCCACCGATCTCGGTGGCCTTGTCGGCGCCGTGCAGACCTGGGCCGTCGAAGAAGCGATCTCGATCAACGCCGGGCAGCTCTACGGGCTCGTGGACCACATCGTCTCGCTTCGGATGGACATCGCATCCGTCAAAGATCAGCTCGCGGAGCTCACGGACGTTGCCGCAGCCGATCCGTTCTTCGCCGAACGGATCTCGCAGATCTCCGATGGCATCGATCCGATCGATCGGGCATCGGAGCGAATCGAAGGGCGGGCGCTCGGCCTCGCGGCGGTGCCGTTCCAGGACGTCACCAACACTCTCCCGCAGCTCGGGCGCTACCTGAGCCGGAAGACAGACAAAGAGATCCGGATAGAACTGGTCGGCGACGATGTTCTCGTTGATCGCCAGGTACTCGATCGGCTGGGCGATGCGATCCGGCAACTCGTCGTCAACGCAGCAGTGCACGGCATCGAGGACACCAACACGAGGCTTGGGGCAGGCAAATCGGGGACCGGAGTCATTCGTGTCGAGGCGCACAAGACGGATGTCAATCTGGAGGTGTCGGTCATCGACGACGGGCGCGGCATCGACTGGAGTGCCATCCGGGACGAAGGGCTAAAGCTGGAACTCCTCGAGTCCACGGCCGAGATGTCCCCTGAAGCACTTCGCTCGCTCCTCTATCAATCCGGATTCTCCACCAGTGAGACGACAGATGAACTCGCCGGTGACGGCGCCGGTCTTGCGACCGTTCGTGAAGCCGTGGATTCGATGAACGGCTCGCTCACGATCGAGAGCACCCCCGGGAAGAGGACCACGGTGTCGATGATCGTTCCGATTCACCAGGCGATGCAGAGAGCACTGCTGGTGGTGGCAGGCGGAATCATGTGGGGTATCCCCGAGACCGGTGTTCAGGATGTCATCGACATGAATCTGGCGACGATCGCAGTCAGCGATCATGCAACGGTCCTCGAGCGAAGCGACGGCGATATTCCGTTCGCCTCGTTTGGCGATCTGATGGGTGTGGCATCCGACGGCGTTCCCACGTCGATCGTGGTCGCGACCAGCGCCGCCGGTCCGATCGCTCTCGGTGTCGAATCGGTCGTCGGAACACGACGGGTCGCTGCCAAGGAACTTGGCGCCGTTCTTGCTGATGTCGACGCGGTAACCGGCGCCGCGCTGCTGGGTGGGGATGAAGTTGTACTGCTGGTCGACACGACCCGCCTCGCCGAGCGACAACACGAAGCAGAATCCGATGCACCGGCGTTCTCTCCGGCCCACGTGCTGATCGTTGACGATTCGCGTGGCGTCCAACAGGTCGTTTCTTCCGCGCTCGCAACGAGTGGGTTCAACACATCGGTCGCGGCGAGCGTCGCTGATGCCCTTGGGGCGCTGCATTCTGGGTCCTTCGATGCGGTGGTCGTCGATTTCTCGATGCCCCGAGCCGATGGGGTGGCACTGGCTCACATGGTCCGCCAGCGGCATGGTGACATCCCGATCGTGATGCTCTCAGGCGTCGCCGAGGGAGAGGACGTTGAACGCGCCCGAGAAGCCGGTGTCGATGCCTTCTTCGGCAAATCAGACTTCCGAGAAGGCGGACTGGCCGAGAAGCTGAGAGAGCTGATCGGCGCCCGTCGGGCGAAAGAGCAAACGGCCTGACCTCCGGCCTGCGGCCGTCGGTGTATTCCGTAGTCCGTATTCCGTAGTCCGTATTCGGTTGTTGGTGAAGGCTCTTCCTCAGAGCTCATGGCCGGCAGCTGGCAGCTGGTAGCTCGGGAGTTACTCCCATGTAGTTCGCTGCACGAGTGTCTCTACAATCACCCCCCATGCCCGATTCTCCTCTTCTTGTTGGCCTCAACCCTTCGCAGCGGCACGCCGTCGCCGCTACCGAGGGGCCGGTTCTGGTCGTTGCCGGAGCGGGTTCGGGCAAGACGCGGGTTCTGACACACCGCATCGCTCACCTGGTACGCGATCTGGGTGTCTCGCCGTACTCGATTCTCGCAATCACCTTCACCAACAAGGCCGCAAAGGAGATGAAGGAGCGAGTGGCCAACCTCGTCGGCGAGGTTGCCGACGGCATGTGGGTTTCGACCTTCCACAGCGCATGCGTCCGCATTCTCCGTCGTGAAGCTCCTCGTCTCGGATACCGCACGTCGTTCTCGATCTACGACAACGCCGATTCCGTACGACTCGTCACGATGTGCATACGCGATCTCGATCTCGATCCGAAGCAGTTCCAGCCGAAAGCGATCCGGGCGACCATCTCGAATGCGAAGAACGAACTGATCGACTACGAGACGTTCTCCGACAGCGGTGAGGGCTTCTATCACGAGAAGGCTTCTGACGTCTATCGCCTGTATCAGCAGCGTCTGGTCGAGGCGTCGGCCGTTGACTTCGACGACATCCTGATGCTCACGGTCGAGATCTTCCAGGCGTTCCCGGAGGTCCTCGACTCGTGGCAGAGAAGGTTCCAGTATCTGATGGTCGACGAGTACCAGGACACGAACCGTGCCCAGTACATGCTCGTGAAGATGCTCTCGGCGAAGCACCGCAACGTGTTCGTTGTGGGGGACTCGGACCAATCCGTGTATGCGTTCCGCGGCGCGGACATGCGCAACATTCTGGATTTCGAGAAGGATTACGACGATGCCACGGTGATCCTGCTGGAGCAGAACTATCGGTCGACTCAGACGATTCTGGATGCGGCCAACGCAGTGATCTCGATGAACGAGTCCAGGAATCCCAAGCGTCTGTGGACCGATGAAGGCACCGGCGATCCGATCACCACACACGAGGCCCAAGATGAACAGGCTGAGGCGGCGTTCATCGCAGGCCGGATTCGCGATCTCGAAGCCGAGGGGGTGGCGCTCTCTGACATCGCCGTTTTCTACCGCACCAACGCCCAGAGCCGTGTGATCGAGGAGGTCTTCGTCCGCTACGGCGTTCCCTATCAGGTCGTCGGTGGTCTGAAGTACTACGACCGGCGCGAAGTCAAGGACGCTCTGGCCTATCTCCGGGCGATCGTGAACCCGGACGACCAGGTTGCGTTGAAGCGAATCATCAACATGCCGAAGCGGGCGATCGGGGACACGAGCGTTGCGCACGTCGATCGTCTTGCTGAGTCCGAGGGGATCGGCTTCTTCGAAGCGCTTCGCCGCGTCGATGAGAGCCCGCGTCTGACGGCGCGAGCCCAGCGAGCCATCACGGAGTTCGTGGCGCTCATGGACCACCTCGTCGAGCGGTCCCAAGATGGACCGGCTGCTGCGATCGAGGCCGTCCTCGATGAGACCGGGTACCTCGACATGGTTCGAGCGGATCGTTCCATCGAGTCGATGGGTCGAGAAGAGAACCTGAAGGAGCTCGCATCGGCAGTCGCAGAGTTCGAGGAGCTCGGCCCGGAATCGATGGGTCCCGCCGAGTGGTCCGAACTCGATGCCGCAACGAAACTCGGATTGTTCCTCGAGGCGATCAGTCTCGTCGCCGACATCGATTCGTACGAGAACCGGGACCTCGTGACCCTGATGACACTCCACAACGCGAAGGGGTTGGAGTTTCCGATCGTGTTCATCACGGGGATGGAAGATGGCGTCTTCCCCCACTTCCGATCGCTGGGGGACCCCAAGGAACTCGAGGAGGAGCGTCGCCTCTGCTACGTGGGGATCACGAGGGCCGAACAGCGCCTCTTCCTCACGCGGGCGTGGAATCGGAATCTCTGGGGGCAGTCGCAGTACAACGGTCCGAGCCGGTTCCTTGGCGAAATCCCATCGAGCCTGACGACGAGCGTGAAGCGAAAGAGCAGGTCGACACGAACGACGCTCCAGAAGCCCCGCGCCACCGGAAACGGGATCGAAATCACCGACGGCGATCGCGTTCGTCACGCCCACTGGGGTGACGGAACCGTTGTCGAAGTCATCGGACATGGCGATGCGGCAGAGGCGATCGTCGCATTCGAAGGCAAAGGCGAGAAGCGCCTCCTGCTCGCATGGGCCCCGCTGGAGAAGGTCTGAGGATCCGGCTTCGCCGGGTGTAGTCCGTAGT